>JALHNN010000083.1 GCA_022843505.1 Sulfuritalea sp. | reverse complement strand
CTTCATCCGCGGCGTGATCAACCTGCGCGGCAGCGTGGTGCCGGTGATCGATCTGTCGGCGCGTTTCGGCGGCCACGCCACCGAAACCTCGCGCCGAACCTGCATCGTGATCATCGAACTGGTGCACGACGAGGAGCACCACGACATCGGCGTGGTGGTCGATGCCGTCTCCGAGGTGCTGGAAGTCTCCAGCGCCGACATCGAACCGGCGCCCTCCTTCGGCGCCAAGATCCGTGCCGACTTCATCGCCGGCATGGGCAAGATCGCCGGCAAGTTCGTGATCATCCTCGACATCCAGAAGGTGCTCTCGGTCGACGAGATCGCCTCGCTGGCCAGCGTTTCCGACAACGGTGGCAAGAGCGGCACGGAGGCCTGAGCAGAAGACGTCATCAGGGAATCGGGAGGATCTCGCCATGAAAATTGCGTCGATACGTAGCCGCCTGCTGCTGCTGTTTTCCATCCTCGTCCTGGGTCTGGCCTGGTATTTGTTTGCGAGTGTCCGCGGCGAACTCGCCCGGCTGGACGAGGGCAGTCGCATCGCCGCTTTCAGCGACGTCGCGGTAGCCGCCAGCGCTCTGGTGCATGAACTGCAGAAGGAGCGTGGTTTATCGGCCGGTTTCATCGGCTCCAGGGGTGAAAAATTCAAGGACGCGCTCGCCAAGCAGCGCGGCGAGTCGGATGCGCGGCGCAAAGTGGCGGCGGAAAGTTTCACCGCCCGCGCCGCCGGGATGCCGGAGGTTTTCAACGAGCGCATGCGCAAGGCCAACGAGGCGCTCGCGGCCCTAGACGGCAAGCGCGGCGACATCAGTTCGCTGAAGCTGAGCGGGCCGGAGTCCTTCGCCTTCTACACCGGCGCCATCGACCACTACCTCGTGGCAGTGACCGCCGTGTCGCCAACCCTTGCCGACACGGCAATGGTAAGGGGTTTTGCGGCCTACGCGACCTTCCTGGCCGCCAAGGAACAGGCCGGTCGCGAGCGTGCCACGGTCAACGGCATCTTTACCACCAACCAGCCGCTGACGGTTTCCCTGTTCCAGCGCCTGCAGAATCTGGTCACTGCCCAGGACATCTACCTCGGCCAGTTCCGCAATCTGGCCGATCCGGCGGCCAACAAGGCCCTCACCGAATTGCTGGCGAGCGCACCGGCGCAGGAAACCCTGCGCATGCGCGGCATCGCCATCGAGCAGGCCTTCCTCGGCAACTTCGAGGTCGAACCGGCGACCTGGTTCGCCACCATCACGGCCAAGATCGATGGCATGAAAGGGATCGAGGACCAGCTGGCAGGCAGGATCGCGTCCAGTTCCGCGCAACTGATCGGCGATGCCAGGCGCGGGCTGGTAATGGCGATCGCCTCGAGCGTGATCCTGGTGCTGTTGAGCGCGGCCTTCATCCTGCTGCTGACCGGCATGCTGCGCGACGTGGGCGATGTCGCCCAGTCAGCGCGCCGCCTGGCCGACGGCGACTTGCGGGTAGTCGTCCAGGTCGACCGCAAGGATGAAATCGGCTCGCTCCAGGACGCGATTGCGCGCACGGTCGAAAAGCTCGCCAAAACCATCGGCGACGTTCGCCTCGCCGCCGATTCGCTGAACAGCTCGGCAAGCCAGGTATCGGCGACGGCCCAGTCGCTGTCGCAGTCGTCGTCCGAGCAGGCGGCCTCGGTCGAGCAGACCACGGCCAGCATCGAGCAGATGGCAACCTCGATCAGCCAGAACACCGACAACGCCAGGGTCACCGACACCATGGCCGCCCGCTCCGCGAAGGAGGCGGCGATCGGCGGCGCCACGGTCAAGGAAACCGTGACTGCCATGAACGCGATTGCCGGCAAGATCGGCATCATCGACGACATCGCCTACCAGACCAACCTGCTGGCCCTCAACGCCGCGATCGAAGCCGCCCGCGCCGGGGAACACGGCAAGGGCTTCGCCGTGGTCGCCGCCGAAGTGCGCAAGCTCGCCGAACGCAGCCAGGTCGCCGCCCAGGAAATCGGCAAGCTCGCGGCCTCCAGCGTGACGACGGCCGAGACGGCCGGGCGTCTGCTCGACGAGATGGTGCCGACCAACCGCAAGACCTCGGAGCTGGTGCAGGAAATCGCCGCCGCCAGCCAGGAGCAGAGTGCCGGCGTCGGCCAGATCAACGGCGCCATGGGCCAGCTCAACAAGGCCACGCAGCAGAATGCCTCGGCCTCCGAGGAACTCGCCGCCACCGCAGAGCAAATGGGCGGCCAGGCCGCTGAACTGCAGGAACTCATGGAGTTCTTCAAAGTCGGCGCCGATACCACGGCGAATTCGACCCGGAAACCCTAGTACACAACGGATGCCTTCATGAACAATCCGCTCGATCTCGCCCCAGGCGACCCTTCGGTTTCCGACGACGCCGTCAAGGGATCGCTGATCCTGATCGTCGATGACGTGGCAGCGAACCTCGCCGTACTCGGCGACCTGCTGCACGGCGCGGGATATCAGGTCAAGGCGGCCACCAGCGGCCGGGCGGCGCTGCGCTACGCGATCCAGGAACCGCAGCCGGCGCTGATCCTGCTCGACGTGATGATGCCGGAAATGGATGGTTACCAGGTACTGGCATCCCTGCGCAAGGATCCTGCCACCGCCGGCATCCCGGTGATCTTCCTCACCGCGCTGGACAACGCGCGCGACGAGGAGCGCGGCTTCCAGCACGGGGCGGCCGACTACATCGCCAAGCCGATCAAGCCCGACGTCGTCCTGGCGCGGGTGCGCAACCAGCTGCTCGCCCGCATCGCGGGCAACTGGCTGCGCGACCAGAACACGGCACTCGAGGCAGAAGTCGCGCGGCGCATGGAAGAAAACGAACTGATCCAGGCGGCCAGCATCCGCGCCCTGGCCCACCTCGCCGAAACACGCGACCCGGAAACCGGCAACCACATTCTGCGCACCCAGGGTTATGTCCGGCTGCTGGCGATCAAGCTGCAGCGCCACCCTCGCTTTTCCGATACCCTCAGCGACGGCTACATCAAGATGCTGGCCGATTCGGCGCCCCTGCACGACATCGGCAAGGTCGGTATCCCGGATTCGATCCTGCAGAAGCCCGGCAAGCTCACCCCCGAGGAATGGGAGATCATGAAGACCCATTCCAAGCTCGGCAGCGACGCCATCGAACAGGCCGAACGCGACATGGCGCGACCTGTCGAGTTTCTCTCCCTGGCCAAGGAAGTGGCACGCTGGCACCACGAGCGATGGGACGGCCGCGGCTACCCCGACGGATTGATCGCCGATGCGATCCCCATATCCGCGCGCCTGATGACCATCGCCGACGTCTTCGACGCCCTGATCTCGAAACGCGTCTACAAGGAAGCGATGCCGATCGACAAGGTACGCGAAATCATCTCCGGCGAGCGCGGCAAACAGTTCGATGCCGATGTGACCGACGTGTTCCTGGTCAGCTTCTCCGAGTTTGCGGCCATCGCGGAACAGCACAGCGACGGCTGACATGCGTCATTCCGCCTCATCCTCGTCGCCGGGCCGCAGCGGAAGCTTCACCGTGGTCCTTGGCTATCTCGCGCTGGGCGCGCTGTGGATCCTGGTGTCCGATCGCGCCGTGGAGTGGCTGGTCACCGATCCGGCGCAGCGGATGATCGCCGGCACCCTCAAGGGCTGGCTGTTTGTCGCCGTCACGGCCGCGCTGCTCTACCTGCTGCTGCGCCGGCAGTCGCGGGCGGCCGATGCCGCGCCGGCAGAGGCCGCGGCCGGCCGGTCGATTTTCTGGCCCCTGGTTCTACTTTCTCTGGCGGTCGTGGCAAGCACCCTGGTGGCCATCGACGCCGAGTTTCGTCACCATCGCGATGTCGAGGCCGCGCGCCTGCAAACGATCGCCGAGGTCAAGTCGCGGCAGATCGACGACTGGCTGCAGGAACGCCGGAATGACGCCGAGTTCATCGCGGTCGATACCCGGCTTGCTGCGGCCTATCAGCGCTGGGCCAGACAGGGCAACTCGGCCGACCGCGCCGAAATGGTCACGTTTCTGCAGCAGTATCGGTTTGCCAAGGACTATGTCGCGGTGATCCTGGTCGACGCCGACGGGCGTCCGGTCTGGAATTCGGAAGGCGGCGAGCTGGCGGCGGACGCGAGCCTGATTGCCGCCGTGAAGCATGCGATGGGCCAGCAGGTGGTCAGTCAGCCCAATATCCATCGCGATGCCGCGGGGCGCCCGCGCCTCGATTTCATCGCTCCGCTGACCGGACCCGACGGCCGCTCGTCGTCCGCCGTCATTCTGCGCACCGATCCGGCCGCCTATCTCTATCCCCTGCTGCAGTCCTGGCCGGTCCCGAGCGCCAGCGCCGAAATCCTGCTGTTCCACCGCGAAGGCGATCAGGTGGCATACATCAACGACCTGCGCCACGAACGCGATGCCGCGGGGCGCTTGCGGATGCCGATTGCGACCGAGAAGCTTCTGCCGGCACAGGTGCTGCGTGGCGAGACCGTACCCGGAAAGCTGTTCGAGGGCGAGGACTATCGCGGTCGTCCCGTCGTAGGCGTGGTGCGTGCCATCCTCAGCACCGACTGGTTCCTGATTGCCAAGATCGAGCGCGCGGAGATGTACACCGAGGCCTGGCGCGGCGCCCTCTGGCTGGCGCTGGCCGGCCTGCTGATCCTGTTCATGCTGGCAAGTGCCGCCTACGCATGGCGCCAGCGCCAGACCCTCGGTGAAAGCCTGCGTCAGCGCGAACACCAGGCCGAGAAGCTGCGCGCATTCGAATTGTTCGAGAATCTGGTGCGCAGTACCGACGACGCCATCACGGTCAAGGATGTGAACGACCGCTACCTGCTCTTCAACCCGGGGGCCGGGCGGATATTCGGCCGCCGCGAGGAGGACGTCCTGGGCCGCGATGCCAGTGCCCTGGTGCCGCCCGACCAGGCGGCGCGGGTCAAGGCGCTCGACAAGGAACTGCGTGAGACAAATTCCTCACGGACGGTAGAAGAAAGCTACACGACGGAGGCCGGCCAGATCGTCCTGCAGTCGACCAAGGGGCCCCTGCACGACGCCGAGGGACGCGTGGTCGGCACCTTTTCCGTCGCCCGCGACATAACCCAGCGCAAGCAGATGGAAATGGCACTCGCGGCCTCGACCGCCTCCCTGCGACAGGCGCTGTCGCGCGCCCAGTTGCTGGTCGAATCGGCGCTCGACGCGGTCGTCAGCATGGACCAGGAAGGCCGCGTGGTGAGCTGGAACAGCAGCGCGGAGGCGATGTTCCTGTACCCGGCGGAAAAGGCCCTGGGGCAGCAGATGGGTGAGCTGATCGTGCCGCCGGAATTCCGCGAGCGCCACAACGCCGGCCTCGCCCGCTTCATCGCCACCGGCGAGCAGCACGTGGTCGGCAAGACCCTGGAAATGTCGGCGATGCGCGCCGACGGCTCGCAGTTCCCGATCGAACTGACCATCGGGGCCATGCGCGACGGCGACGGCTCTCTGTTCACCGCCTACATCCGCGACATCACGGAGCGCAAGCATTTCGAGAACGGCATTCGCGCCTCGGAGCAGCGCTTCCGCGACCTGGTGAACACCACCGAAGGCATCGTCTGGGAGGCCGATGCCGAGACTTTCGTCTTCACCTTCGTCAGCGACCAGGCGGAGCGCCTGCTCGGCTACCCGGCGGCCGAATGGACCAAACCCGGGTTCTGGGTCGCGCACATGCATCCCGAGGATGCCGCCTGGGCGCCCGAGTATTGCGTCGCCTGCACCGGCCGCCTGGAACGGCACAAGTTCGAATACCGCCTGATCGCCCGCGATGGCAGCACGGTCTGGCTGCATAACACGGTCACCGTCGTCGAACAGGACAGCAAGCCGCGCTGGCTGCGCGGCATCATGCTCGACATCACCGAACGCAAGCAGGCCGACGAAATGCTGCGCAAGCTCTCGCTGGCCGTCGAGCAGAGCCCGGAAAGCATCGTCATCACCAATGTCAACGCCAGGATCGAATATGTCAACGAGGCTTTCACCCGCGCCACCGGGTACACGCGCGAGGAGGTCATAGGCAAGAATCCTCGTGTCCTCCATTCCGGCAAGACGCCGCGCGAAACCTACGAAGACATGTGGGCCACGCTGACCCAGGGCCGACCATGGAAGGGAGAATTCTTCAACCGGCGCAAGGACGGCGAGGAATACGTCGAATTCGCCATCGTCACGCCGATCCGCCAGCCCGACGGCACCGTCACGCACTATGTGGCGGTCAAGGAAGACATCACCGAGAAGCGGCGCATCGGAAAAGAACTCGACCAGCACCGGCACCATCTCGAGGAACTCGTCGCCAAACGCACGGCCCAGCTTGACGAGGCGCGCGAAAAGGCCGAAGCCGCCAACGTCGCCAAGAGCGCCTTCCTCGCCAACATGAGCCACGAGATCCGCACGCCGATGAACGCCATCGTCGGCCTCACCTACATCCTGCGCCGCACCCAGCCGACGCCCGAGCAGGCCGACAAGCTGGAAAAGATCGGCGAGGCGGCGGAACACCTGCTGTCGATCATCAACGACATCCTCGACCTGTCCAAGATCGAGGCCGGCAAGCTGGCGCTGGAACAGACCGATTTTTCGCCTTCGGCCATCCTCGACCATACCCGTTCGCTGATCGCCGAGCAGGCCAATGCCAAGGGCATCGCCATCGAAGTCGATAGCGCAGGCGTGCCGGTCTGGCTGCGCGGCGATCCGACGCGCCTGCGCCAGGCATTGCTCAATTTCGCCGGCAATGCCGTCAAGTTCACCCGCGCCGGCGAGATCCGCCTGAGCGCCCGGCTGCTGGCCGATGACGCCGAAGGCGTGCTGATCCGCTTCGAGGTCGCGGATACGGGCATAGGCATTCCCGAGGAACATCTGTCCAAGCTTTTCCAGGCCTTCGTCCAGGCCGATACCTCGACCACCCGCACCTATGGCGGCACCGGCCTCGGACTCGCCATCAGCCGGCGGCTCGCCAACATGATGGGGGGAGACGCCGGCGTGGAGAGCGAAGTCGGCAAGGGCAGCACCTTCTGGTTCACCGTGCGCCTGCAGCATGGCCACGGCATCGTCCCCGTCCTGCACGTCGACTCCGCGGTGGAGGATGAGCGTCCCGAGACGGTGCTGCGCCGCCACCATGGCGGCGCGCGCCTGCTGCTGGCCGAGGACAACGCCGTGAACCGGGAAGTCGCCATCGAACTGATCCATGCCGCCGGACTCGCCGCCGATACGGCAAGAAACGGGCGCGAGGCACTGGCCAAGGCGTCGAACATCGCCTATGACCTCATCCTCATGGATGTGCAGATGCCACAGATGAACGGCCTGGATGCGGCCCGTGCCATCCGCGCGCTGCCGACCCACGCCGACGTGCCGATTCTGGCGATGACGGCGAACGCTTTCAACGAAGACCGCGAGGCATGCATGGAGGCTGGTATGAACGATTTCGTGCCCAAGCCGGTGAACCCGGAGCAGTTCTATGCGGCCCTGGTGAAGTGGCTGCCGCCTCCCGCGCCAGGTGCGGCGGAACCCGAACCCAAGGCGCCTCCCAAACTCAACGACGATGATCGCAAGCGCCACCTGGCCAGGATCCATGGGCTCGACCTGAGCGCGGGCCTCGCCACCATGCGCGGCAATGTTGCCAAGTACAGCCGCCTGCTGCTGCTGTTCGCCGAGGGTTACCAGGGCCACGGGGACCAGATGTCCAGCCTGCTCCGGGCCGGCGATCTGGAGGCCCTCGGCCCGGTGATTCACTCGTTGCGCGGGGCGTCCGGGATGCTCGGCGCGAAGGCCCTGTCGGAGGCGGCCAACACGGTGCTGCAGGCGCTGGAAGGTGATGCCAGCGCCGAGGAAGTTGGCCGTCTGTGCGCCGCCGTAGCCGGGGATCTGCACCGCCTGATCGAGGGCATCCTCCTGCATGCCGTCGATCAGCCGCCGGAACACGCGATCGCCGAACCTCCCGCGCGCGTCGTCGAAGTCCTCGGCAAGCTGGAAACCCTGCTCGAGCAGGGCGACATGGCGGCAAGCTATCTCGCCAGGGACGAAGCCGAACTCCTGGGCAGCGTACTGGGCGAATCAGCGACGGTCTTGCAGGCGCGGATAGATGCCTTCGACTACGAAAGCGCGGCGGCCACCCTGCGCGAATACCGCCAGCATGTGCCCGCCCCCGCCTTGCCGGCGGCGTGAGCCGCCCGCCTCGCTTCCGCTCAGCTTTCGCTTTCCGGAAGCCCCTTGGCCACCAGGCTGTTGCCGGGCATGAACTCCATGGTCAGGCGCACCAGCTCGGCGATCGAACCGGCCTGCAGCTTCTGCATGATCAAGTGGCGGTAAGTCTCGGCGGTGCGCTGGCTGATGCCGAGCTCATGGGCGATGGTCTTGGTCAGTTTGCCTTCGAAAACCCCCTCCAGAACCTCGCGTTCGCGCGGCGTGAGGGTGGCCATGCGTTCGCCGATTTCGCGGCTGCGGGCCTGCATTTCGGCACGGGCCTGGTCGATGCGCAGGCCGTCCTGGATGCGATCGAGCAGCCGCTGCGTGGAAAACGGCTTTTGGAAGAAGTCCAGCGCCCCACCGCGCATGGCGCGCACCACCGAGGGCACCTCGGCATAGCTGGAAATGAAGATGATGGGCAGGTC
>JALHNN010000082.1 GCA_022843505.1 Sulfuritalea sp. | reverse complement strand
CAGGCACGGCCACACTGACGACCGTACCGACCATGGCCGCCCAGGGCAGTGCGGGAGCGGTGGCTCACAGCGGCGCCGGCACCCTCACCACGCAGCCCACGCTGACGGCACAGGGGAGCGCCAGCAGCGTGACGCACGACGGTCAGGGCGCGCTGACGACCGCACCGGGCCTGAGCGCGAGTGGGGTGGCATCCGCTGCCGGCGCACATGATGGCCAGGGCGCGCTGACCATCCGCCCGATCCTGGGAGCGGCAGGCGCGAGCAGTGCCGTGGTGATCGATGGTCAGGTCACCCTGACGACCGCCCCAGGGATGTCGGCAGCAGGCGACGCCGGCATCGTCGCCTACACCGGCAGTGCAACCCTCGGGGTGATGCCCGTGCTGGCCGGCCTCGGGACGATGCTCCTGCAGAGCGAGGGGCATGCGGCACTCACCACCGCGCCGGTGCTGTCTGTTATCGGCGCGAGTAGCGATGGTGGTGCACCACCCATCCCGATTACCCTCACTGCGCCGAACCGCAACAGTGTGCTCACCACACCTGGCCGGAGTAGCGTGCTGACCCGTAGGGAGCGACCATGATTGATGCGCGTGACACCTTCTTCGCCCAAAGTCCGTACCCGGTACGCGTCGGGGAGCAATTCCTGTTCTCGTTTGCCGTACCCAGTGGATCAACCAACCCGGTGACGACGGTCGAAATGGAGACCGCGCCGGGAGTGTGGACCATGGAAGCCGATATGGTGAGCGGGAGCGACATCATTAGCGGCACGACCTACACCGCGAAGACGGTGAGTGGCTTTGTGGTTGGTGCGGCCTACCGCATGATCTGCCAGTACGACCATGGTGGCAACCGCTGGCGGCCGGCGCTCATCCTGCAGGTGGTGCCGTAGTGCCTGCGTCGCGTATCGCGCCGAAGCTTCGCGCGGCGGCGATCGCCGATCTTGTGGCCGGCGAACAGCCAGCCGTTGTAGCGGAGAAATACGGCATTGAAACGGGCACGGTGCGGGTTTGGAAAACACGCTATGTAACGGATGTTGTAACGACATCCCCGGTCTCGACACCACAGTACCGACCGCTCATTACCGCCCAACAACACAATATCGGAGAACTGGTTTTTGACCTACTCGCGGCAAAACTTAAAGCGTCGGCCGCCATCGCGGAAGCCGCCAGTAAGCCGGAGTGGCTCGCCCAGCAGTCCGGTGCCGAGCTGGCAGCCCTTGGTGCCTACCTCGACGATACCGCTCTGGCCATCGGTGACCGATTGGCCGGCGGCCACGCCCGAGCGTCCGACACCCCCGGCGACGCCGACCGGGGATGACCCGCTCGCGTGGCTCTACCGGATCGCGCCCGACTTTGTGCGCACGCCGCCGGCAGATCATCATCAGCGGCTGTGGGCGCATGTCTGGCAGGTGCAGCGCGGGGTGCGCCCGACGCCGTATGTGCTCATCCTCGCCCGTGGCGGCGCGAAGAGCACGACGGCAGAGTTGGCGGCGGTGGCGCTCCTGGCACGCGAGACCCGGCACTACGTCTGGTATGTGAGCCGCACGCAGGATCAGGCCGATCAGCACGTCGAGTCGATCGGCGGCTGGCTCGAAGGCCCGGAGATTGCGCAGCACCATCCCGCGCTGGGGCAGCGCCTGCTCTCGAAGTTCGGCTACTCGGAGGGCTGGCGCGTGAATCGCCTTCGGGTCTCGACCGGCGGCACGATCGACGCCATTGGGCTCGACAAGGCGGCACGCGGGCGGCGCGTCGGCACGCAGCGCCCCGATGTGATCATCCTCGACGACATCGATGAGGTGAGTGATAGCGCGGACATGACGCACGCGATCCTTGACCGTATCCGGCTGAAGATCCTGCCGGCCGGCACGCCCGATGTGTTCGTGCTGGCGGTGCAGAACCTGATCTCGGCACACGGCGTCTTTGCGCGACTGTGCGACGGCAGCGCGGGCATCCTGACCGACGCCGTCGTCGACGGCCCGCACCCGGCATTACGGCTGCACCCTGGGCAGGCGAGTGTGGTGCAGGAGGATGGGACGGTCGATGGTCTGCCCACCTGGATCGGGCAAGATGTGGCGGCGTGCAACGCCTATGTGCAGACCTACGGCCTGCCGGCGTTCCTCAGCGAAGCGCAGCACGAGGTGGCGCAAAGTGGGCGCTACTTCACGAACTTCGACCCCGCCGTGCATGTGCAGCCGTTACCCGCACGCGGGGCCGGCTGGGTCTACTGGGCGGCGCTTGACTACGGGTTCGATCACCCGCTGGCGTTCGGCGTGTTCGGGCGCAGCCCCGACGGCGAGCGCTGGCTGCTCGCAGAGCATGTGGCCGCCGAGATGTATATCACGGATCACTGCCTGGTGTTCGATCGCCTGCTGGCGGAACTCGGCATCCGGCGCGGGCAACTCGCGGCGCGTGTGGCCGGCTCCGACCTGTTCGCCAAACGGAACATGCAGAAGAACCACGTGACGACTCTGGCCGATGAGTTTGCCGTCTATGGCTGGCACTTCACGCCGGCGCAGACCGACCGCATCACCGGCTGGCGGCGCGTGGCCGAATGGCTCGGCAACACGCCCACCATGCCCGTGCGATTCTGTCTGAGCCCGCTCGCACCCGAGACGGCGCGACAACTCGCCACGCTCACCCGCGACCCGAAGCGCCCGGAAGACGCGCAGAAGATCAACGCCCGGAACGGGCAGGGCGGCGATGACGCGGCGGATATGTGCCGCTACGGCGTGCTGGGCGAGCCGCCCGCACTGATCACCCTGCCCGCCGGCGCGCTGGCCGGCAGCGGCACGAAAGGATGGACGCCATGAGATCACTCCTGCGCGGCACGCGCGCCCGCACCACCGTCGATACCGCCGGCGTGGCGTTCGACGGCCTGCTCAGTGCGGCAGTCAGTGGCCAAATCACCGGCGCGCCGTCGGCACACGACACCTGGCGCGGGCTGGATCTCGACGCGCGCACGCTTGACCGCATGAGCCCGCAGCGCCTGCTCGATCTCTTGTCCGACCTCTCACCCGAAGTGTCCAGCGCCGTCTGGGCCTGGCTGCGCTTTGGCAACGGCGGGTGGGAAGCGGTGGCCAGCCGGCCGAGTGGCGCGGCAGCCGGCCGCGGGGCGCACCAGGCGGCGCTCGATGCGTTCCTCGATCAGCTCACCGATCACTACGGCGCGGTCGATGTGGTCATTAACCGGCTACTGCTGGGCGCGTATCTGCGCGGCGCGGTGTTTGCCGAGCTGGTGCTCGACGCGCGCGGGCGACGGGCGATTGACCTGGCCACGCCGGATCCTGGCTCGGCGCGCTTTCGCCGCCGCCGTGATCCCGAGCGCGGCGCGGTGTGGCAGCTCGGGCAGTGGCAGGACGGGCAGTTTGTCACACTCGACCGGCCGACCATCCGCTATGTGCCGATTGACCCGCTGCCGGCGAGCCCCGAGGGGCGCGCGCCGGCGCAGCCCGGACTGTTTCCGGCGGTCTTTCTGCTGGCGATGCTGCACGACCTCCGGCGCGTGGTGCAGCAGCAGGGCTATCCACGCATTGACCTGGCGATTGACTGGGAGCGCCTGACGGCGATGATCCCGGCCGATCTCGACAACGACCCCGCCAAAGTGCAGGCATGGATCGGCGGGACGATCCGCGAAATCCAGGCGGCCTACAGCATGCTGGAGCCGGATGATGCGTATGTGCATCTCGATGTCGTGAGCGTCAACCGACCCGTGGGCACGATCGACGCCAGCAGCCTGGGCGCGGTCGATCAGATCATCGCGCCGCTGGAGCGCATGCTCGTGCGCGGCCTCAAGGTCGTGCCGATCCTGCTCGGCATGACGGACGGCGTGAGCGAAGCCAATGTGCGCATCCAGTGGAAACTCTACCGCGCCAGCGTACGCGCACTGCAGCACCTCCTGGAACAGACGCTGGAGTACCTGCTCACGCTGGCGCTCGAAGCGCAGGGCATTGCGGCCATGGTCACGTTCCGCTTTGCCGAGACCGACCTGCTCGATCGCCTGATCGACACGCAAACGGATGAGATTGCTATCCGGAACGCCAGGGAACGCTACCGTGCGGGGTGGATCAGTCACGACGCCGCCGCTCAGGAAGGCGCAGGGGTCGAAAAGGCCAACGTGCCCGAGCCGCGTGACGGTGGGCGTGCGCCGACGCCGGCGGCGCCGGTAGGCGAGGAGGATGGGGCGCAGTGACCACGAGCGAGCCATCACTGACCATGCTGCTGCTGCGCGACCCGGAGCATCCGACGGTGCGCGAGTTGCTGCTGCGCCAGCGCGCACGCCTGCTCATGGAGCTGGCGGATATTGAGCGCGTGCTCGGCATGGAGCGCACGAGACAGTCGAAGCGCGAGCGGGAGGGGCGGTGTGCGCCGCACGACGCACACGCGTAATCTGCACCTCGCTCCTGCAGATTCTTGACATATCAGATATACTGAACACAATTGATAGTGTTCGCCACCGGGGAATATCCTCAGCGGCGTCTTCGCTTCCACAGGAGCGAGGGCGCCGCTGTTTGCGTTCCGGAGCTGCTGATGCCACCTGAGTTTGACGATACCGAAATCTTCGCGACCACCGCCCGCATCATCCCGGCGACGAGTCGCGCGACGCCGGCGGAGCTGCAGGCGCGCCTGGCAGATGTGGCGCTCGATCCGAGCGTGTTTGACGATGCGCCGCCGTTCTTCTGGCTCGCGGCGATTAGCTCGGATCAACTGGACGCCTACAGCACGCGGATGGACGCGGCCACCACGCTGCCGAACTTTGCGCGCGAAGCGGCGGCGGGCGTGGCGTTCCTCGAAGCGCACAACCACTGGACGGTGCCCTTCGGCCGCTCGCTCAGCGGCCAGCTGGAGGCCGGCGACGCGACCCGCGTGACGGCCGACTTCTACACCGTGCCCGCGCTGCCGCTCGGCAGCGGACGCACCACCGATGACTTCATCCGCCGGGTGCGTACGGGCATCCAGCAGGATGTCAGCGTCGGCTTCTACGGCGGGCGCTTCATCTGCGACATCTGCGGCAATGACGTGCGCGACTGGCGCGCGTGTACGCATTATCCCGGCCTGATGTACGACGTGACCGGCGCTGACGGCGTGGTGCGCCAGGTGCGTGCGACGGCGCTCGTCGTCGATGCGCATCTGTCGGAGGTGAGCGCAGTGTACGACGGCGCGACCCCCGGCGCAGTGATTCTCAAAGCCCAGCGCGCGGCTGAGGCCGGCGCAATTGAACCGAAAACGGCGCGGCTCCTGGAGGCGCGCTATCGTCTGGCGCTTCCCGATCGCCGTCTCCAGGTGACCGGCGCGGCGCTGCCACAAGGAGCAACTGCTATGTCAAAGGGAGCCACGGGCGGCGCGACCGACCCGGAGCGCGACGCGCCGGCCACACCCGCCGAGCCGACCCCCGAGCCCACCGCACTGGCGACGACCGAGCGCGCCGGCGACCCGGTGACGACGATCGTGGATCCGCTGGCGCCGATTCGCGTCGCGCTGGCGCTGGATGCCGAGAGCGAGCGCGACGCGGTGCTGGCGGCTATTCGTGCGCTGCAGCAGGAGCGTGACGCACTGCAGGCCGACGCCGCCGATGGCCGGCAGTACCGCACGGATCTGGTGAGTGAGGCGCTGGCCGAAGGCGTGCGTGCGCTGGGCAGCGCCTTTGAGACCGAGACCTACCGCACGATGCTGACCGCCGCACCGCTGAAGACCATCAAGCGCATGCGCGATGACTGGCGCGTGGTGGGCGATGCGCGCCTGCCCGGCGGTCGGGCGACGGTCGATGACGACGAGCCCGAAGCCGAACCCGCCCGCGGCCGGCGCGTGCCGGATGCCGCGTTCACTGGATAACCCGCCGGCGCACGCCGGCTGAGTAGAGGAGACACCTCCCATGGCTGATCCCCGCAAGACTCTGGCGTTCGATGGCGTCGGAGCGCACTACGTCACGATGGAGATTGACGGCACGGACATTACGTACGACGCCGCTCAGCCCGGCGGCAGCGCCGTGGTCGGTCGCGCCGTGGCGCTGGTCGGCAGCACGTCCGACGGGAAGGTCGATCTCGCCGGCGACGGCGAAGCGATCTACGGCAAGCTCATCAGCGTGCACAAGGATGGCTACTGCACCGTGCAGCGGTGCGGCTTCTGCGCGCTGCCCGGCGGCAACGGCGCCACGCTGACCTTGAATACCAAGATCGTCGGCGCGCTGAATGCGGCGTCGGCGAAGGGGTTCATCAAGACCCTGCCCGAGACGGTCACCGGCACCTACGTCCAGGCGGAGGTGCAGAATGCGTTTCTCGCCGCCAAGACGCGCGGCCTGATCATCAACAATAACGACACCGCGGCGGTGGTCGTCGACCTCGGATAAGCGAGTCCGCCACCGGCAGGCTCACCACGCACACAGAGGAGGATCGCGCAGATGGGCGCACCACTAGTGATTGACGGTCGCACGACCGAAAGCCGTGTCCGCGCGCAGGAGCTGCACCAGCAACTCGGCGCCCAGATCTTCGAGCGCGCGTACCAGGACGGGCTCACGCTCTCCGCGTGGCTCGAGCAGGAAGACCCGAGTGAGGGCTACGGCGACGGCCTCGACGCCTTCGGGCGTCAGCTGCGCTGTGCGAACATCCGCACCCGCAGCGTGCTGGAGGCCGGCATCTACGCCGACCGGCTCGATGCGTTCGAGCGCACCACGCAGGCGCGCACCCTGCTGCCGGAGTGGATTGCGCGGCGCTGGCGGGCGGCCAAGTTTGCGGGCGAGGAGACGCGCTCGCTGCACCAGATCAGCGACGCCAGTCCCGGCAGCATCATGCGCCCGTATGTCGACTCGGCGATGGATCACTCCAAGAAGATCGCGCCGGCCATCCCGCTCGCCGCCATGATTGCGGTGACGACGCCGATTGACAGCGACGCCTATCGCACCTTCTACCTGACCGACGCGCCGGCGCAGCAGCGCATGGTGCGGGTGGGGGAGGCGGGCGAGATCCCGCGCGCCAAGCTGGCGCAGGGCGAGCGCACGGTGAACCTGTACAAGTTCGGCCGCGCCGTCGAGATCTCCTATGAGGCGCTGCGCCGGCAGCGGATTGACCGCGTCGGCCTCACCATCGCGCGGATGAGCGTGCAGGCCGAAGTCGATAAAGTGGCCGCCGTGATCGACGTGCTGGTCAACGGCGACGGCAACGCCGGTACGGCTGCCACCAACGTGCAGGCCAAGACCACGCTCGACAGCGCCGCCACCAGCAAGGCGGTCACACTCAAGGCCTGGCTGCTGTTCAAGATGTACTTCGCCAACCCGTACATGCTCACCACGGCGATCGCCAAGAGCGGCGACGCCTACAAACTGCTTTCGCTCAACACCGGCTCGCAGAATGTGCCGCTGGTGACGATTGCGGCGGCCAGCGGGTTTGGTGGGTTCAACCAGATCAACCCAGGCCTGCGCGATAACGTGGCGCTGGGCTGGACGGATGACGCGCCGACCGACAAGATCGTCGGCTTTGATAACCGCTTTGCGATCGAGCGCGTGTTCGAGGCAGCGGCCTCGCTCTCCGAGGTTGCGCGCTGGGTGGAGAAGCAGACCCAGATCCTGGTGCTCTCCGAGGTCGAGGGCTACGCCAAGATGGACCCGGCGGCGGTCTACACGCTGGAGTTGGAGACCTAAACGATGGCTGACCTGCTGCATGTCCAACCCACCGCCCGCACCGGTCAGGTGCTGCTCTGGGAGCGCCACGCCGCGCACCCAGACGGTGAGTGCTGGATCGTGGCCGACGACCGCGTGTATGTCGTCGGCCACACCACCGCGATCACCGGCCTGCTCACGAGCGGTGCGCTGGCGGTTGCCGCCGCTGCACCGGAACCGGAGCCAGAAGCAGCACCGGAACCGGACGCAGAGCCGAAGCCCGCACCGAAGCGAGGGAAGTGACGCATGACCGCGCTGCCGCTCACCAGTGTGCACTATCCCGCGATCCGCGCCGCGATCGATGTCACGCTGACCGCCGAACTCGTGCCCGATGCGGTGATCGCGCTCGATGTGTACGTCGGCGCGGCGACGCGCGCGGTGCAGGCGCGCGATCCGCTCTGGGCGACGCGCACGGGCGATGATGCCATCCGGCTCACCACGGCAGCCATCCTGCTCACCGCAGCGGCGCTCGCACCCGCCGTGCCGCAGATCGTCAGTGAGCGCTGGGGCGATCAGACGTATCAGCGCCAGCCGGCGGATATGCATGCGCTGGCGGCCGCGCTGCGGGCGCGCGCCGATGCCGCACTCGCGACCGTGCTCGCCCCGAGTGACGCGGCCAGTGACCGACCGACGATGTTCACGCTGGCGAGTGGGCGTCGGGGCCGATGAGTACCCCACCCCGCCAGAGCGGGCTGCGGCGCGCCCTTGCCGACCGCTGGCGACGCGAGACCGCGACCATCACACGCACGCTGGCGACGGGCGACGGCATCAGCGCCCCGGTGACGACCAGCAGCAGCACCATGACCGTGCCGGTGTGGCTGGCGCCGCTGCGGGACGCACAGGAGATCGAGGCGCTCGCCGGCAGGCTCGCCGGCCGCGCGCCGTACCGGGTCAATCTGCCCGCCGGCACGGACGTGCGCACAGATGACCAGATCACGGTGACCGGCCACACGCTCGTGGTG
>JALHNN010000081.1:6722-8621 GCA_022843505.1 Sulfuritalea sp. | reverse complement strand
ACCAGGTCGCGGTGCGCCAGGGTCTCGACGATGGTGGCGAGCGAGGTCGACTGGGCGATCATCGCCAGGGTGAAGAAGACCATCAGCAGCGCCGGCTCGGCGAGGAAGCCGACCAGCATCTCGCGCCGTCCGCCGAGGCTGCCGAAGGCGGTGCCGATGTCCATGCCGGCCAGGGCGATGAAAATGCGCGCCAGGCCGAAGACGCCGACCAGGGCCAGGGCATCGGCCGCCGGCGCGAAGGGCAGGTCGGTGGACAAGGTCGGCACGATGGCGCAGGCCAGCACCATGCAGCCGAAGACGACGAAGGGCGCGGCGCGGAACAGCGAGGAGGCGTTGTGTGCCAGCACCACATCCTTGTTGAACAGCTTCTGCAACATGTAATAAGGCAACAGCAGTGGCGGCGCCGTGCGGCTCTGGAACCAGGCGCGACACTGCCCCACCCAGCCGGAGAGCAATGGCGCCAGGACCAACGCCAGCAGGATGGCGAAGGCCTGGCCAAGGAGTCCGGAAACGCTGATCATGGGCGAGCCGCCATCAGGAGCAACAACAGGGTGATGAAGCTGTACATCAGGTAGACCGCGATGCGGCCGCCCTGCAGGGTCACGATCAGGGTCGAGATCCAGTTCGCCAGCCGGGCGATCGGCAGGTAGCACCAGTACCAGAAATGATCCTCGACCTTGACGCTGTAGAAGGGCTGCTTGTCGCGCGCGGCGGGGAAATGCCGCTGCATGCGGAACACCGGCTCGAAGATGCGCCGGATCGGCTGGCTGAAGCCCTCGGCCGTGTCCTGGGCGCGCGGTCCCTCGAAGTGGTAACCGCAGTCCCACGGCGAACTGCGCCGCACGCGGCCGTGGAATAGCGTCCTGACCAGCCAGCGCGCAAGCAGCAGCACGACGGCAATGGTTACCAGCACCAGCATGGGCTCGTAGCTGGCGCGCTCGGCCGAGATCGGCGCCAGCATCCACCAGCCCTGCTCCTTCAGCGTGTCGGCAAGGCCGGCGCCGAGCAGTTGGCGGGTCGCGGCATCGATGCGCAGGATCACGGTCGAGGGCATGACGCCAAGGAACAGCGTGATCAGGGCCAGCCAGACCAGGCCTACCCTCTCCCAGGGCCCGGCATCGTGGGCATTCTTGAGCGCCGGCTCGCGCATCTGGCCGAGGAAGATGATGCCGTAGAACTTGACCATGGCGAAGCCGGCCAGCGCCGCCACCAGAACCACCAGCGCGGCGGCCACCGGCACCACCATGTTGAGCCAGGGGTGCGGCAGGCCGGGCGAGAAGAGGAAGCCCTGCAGCAACAGCCACTCCGAAACGAAGCCGGAGAGGGGCGGCAGGCCGGCGCCGGCAATGATCCCGGCCAGCGCCAGCCAGGCCACCCAGGGCATGGGATGGATCAGGCCGCCGAGCTTGCCGAGGTTGCGCTCCTTCGTCGCATGCAGCACGGAGCCGGTGCAAAGGAAGAGCAGGCTCTTGAAGCCGGCATGGGCCAGGCAGTGATACAGGACGGCGGTCATCGCCAGCGCCGCCAGGGCATCCATGCCATAGGCGTGGAAGATCAGCGTCAGGCCGATGGCCACAGCGATCAGGCCAATGTTCTCGATCGAGGAATAGGCCAGCAGGCGCTTCATGTCGTTTTGCACCGTGGCGTAAAGCACGCCGAACAGCGCGGTGACGAGGCCGATGGCCAGCGCCACTACGCCCCACCACCAGATCGTCGTGTGCAACAGATCGAAGCTGACCCGCAAGAGGCCGTAAATGGCCGTCTTCAGCATCACGCCGGACATCATCGCCGACACCGGCGAAGGCGCCGCCGGGTGCGCCTCGGGCAGCCAGACGTGCAGCGGCACCAGGCCGGCCTTGGCGCCGAAGCCGGCCAAGGCCAGCAGGAAGGCAGCCGAGG
>JALHNN010000081.1:0-6712 GCA_022843505.1 Sulfuritalea sp. | reverse complement strand
CGCGCCAAAGCTGTAGTCGCCGGCGCCACCGGTCATGACGCCGAAGGAAAGCAGGATGCCGATGGCGCCGATGTGGGCGATCAGCAGGTAGAGAAACCCGGCGCGGCGGATTTCCTTGTGCTTGTGGTCGGTGGTGACGAGGAAGAACGACGACAGCGCCATGCACTCCCAGGCGACCATAAAGGCATAGGCGTCGTCGGCCAGCAGCACCATCAGCATGCTGGCGAGGAAAATGTGGTACTCGAAGCACAGCGTTCCGAGGCCGGGCGTATCGCTCTTGCCGAAGTAGCCGGCGCTATAGACTGAAATGCCGGCGCCGGCAAAACCCAGCAGCAGGGCAAACACGGCAGAGAGGTTGTCCAGGCGCAGGTGGAAGGGCAGGTCCGGCAGGCCGATCGCCAGCAGCGCCGTTTGCGGTGCCGCCCCCAGTGCCGCGACTCCGGCCAGGCCGACGCCGAGTCCAACCAGCGCACCGGCAGGAAACAGCATGCCGGCGATGAGCCCTGGGCGGGGTCCGGCAAACAGCCCGATCAGGCCGATCAGCAGCCACGCCGCGGCGGCGACCAGCAGCAGGTCGAGGGTCAGGAGGCCAGGCATCGCTCAGTGGTTTCCGCGCAGTGTTTTCCGGTTCTGGCGCCGGATTCCGGGTCGCGGCGAAGATGGATGCATCATAGTCATTTTAGCGTTCAAACCCATGCCATGCGCAGGGCCTCAGCCGAAGCGCGTGACCGGCACCGGCCGCAGGGGGCTGGCGGCATGATCTTCCCCGCGCGCCGCCGCCTCGGCATGGATTGCCTCCAGCGCCGCATCGGCCGTGGCGAACAGCCGCCCTTCGCCGATGAACTCGAGCAGGCCGGTGGCGCGCATGACATCGACGACCTGTTTCTTCAGCCCGGAAAAGGCCACCTCGATGCCGGTATCGCGCAGATGCTGCACCACGTGATGCATCACTTCTTCGCCCGAGGCATCGATCTCGTTGATCCCCTCGCCGACCACCAGCACGGCGCGCGCCTCGGGGTTGGCCGCCACGGCCTCGAGGATCGCATCCTCGAAATAGGCGACGTTGGCGAAATAGAGCCGGCCGTCGAAACGCACCGCGGTGACCACTTTCGAGGGCGGCAGGTCATGTACGCCGGCGTCGCGCAGGGTGCCGTCAGCATGCCGACCGAGTATCGCCACCCGCGGCGTCATGGTGCGATAGAGATACAGCCCGATCGCCAGCCCGGCGCCGACGATGATGCCTTTGTCGAGGTGGGGCGCGAACAGCAGCGTGGCGATGAAGGTGACGACCGCGGCGATGCCGTCGTGGCGACCGGCCTGCCAGGCATGCTTCACCGCGCCGAAGTTGATCAGGCCGATCACGGCCATGATGATGATGGCGGCGAGGACGGCCTGCGGCAGGTGATACAGCAGGGGCGTCAGGAACAACAGGGTGAGCAGAACGAAGGCGGCGGTGATCACCGAGGACATGCCGGTTTTTGCCCCGGCATTGATATTCACCGCTGAACGCGAGAACGAGCCGGACACCGGGAAGGCCTGCGTCATGGCGCCGACGAGATTGGCCAGCCCCTGCCCGATCAGCTCCTGGTTGGGATCGATCCGGTCCTTGGTCTTGGCGGCGATGGCCTTGGCAATCGAAATCGCCTCCATGAAGCCGACCAGCGAAATGACAATGGCCGCGGCGAGCAGGCTGCCGACCTGGTCCCAGGAGAACTTCGGCAGGCTGACTGACGGCAGCCCTTCCGGAATCTTTCCGACCACCTCGCCGCCGCCCGAAAGCATGAGGCCGTCACCCGCGGCCCGCGCAATGCGCCATTGACGGCCATCGGACTGGACCCCGGCCGGCAGGCGACCCGATGCGTAGTACTTCGGCGCCTCGCCGCCGGAAGCCGCGACGCGCTCGAAGACGATGCTGCGCAAGGCGCGCTTGCGCTTGCGGTTTTCCACTTCGCGATCCGTCAGTTGCAGCTTCGCCAGTTCGATCTCGTAATTCAGCGTGACGGCTTCGTGCGCATGTTCGCCACCGGCCTTCTGCAGCTTCTTCAGGTCGCCGCTCCGGACGACGATCTGCTCGTTGATCTCGCGGATCCGCGCTTCGGTACGGACGAATTCGGCCAACAGGGTCTGAGCTTCGCCATCGGCCATCTGCTCCAGCGTCGCGCTGGCGTTGCGTTCGAACCCGGTCTGCCAGGAAACCACGGTGGCCAGGACCACGGCAATCAGCACCCCCGGCAGTTTGGGCGCCTTTTTCCGGATCAGCCACATGATCGCGATCGAGGCCACACCCATCGCCAGGGTCGGCAGATGGGTGTCGCCCACCATTTTCGCCACACCCCAGATATCCCCCAGGAAGAACTCCGAGCGCCCCATCGGCACGCCCAGCAGCTTGTTGACCTGCGACAGGGCGATGATGATGGCGGCGGCGTTGGTGAAGCCGACGATCACCGGATGGGAGAGGAAATTCACCACCACGCCGAGCTTGAAGGCCCCCAGCGCGAGCTGGATGACCCCGACCAGCAGCGCCAGCATGATCGCCAGCGCGATGAAGGATTCCGAGCCCGGCGCCGCCAGCGGCGTCAGCGCCGAAGCGGTGAGCAGCGAGGCGACGGCCACCGGCCCGGTGCCCAGTTGCTTCGACGAACCCCACAGCGCCGCCACCGCCACTGGCAGGAAAGCGGCATACAAACCGAAATAGGGCGGCAGGCCGGCCAGCTGGGCATAGGCCATCGACTGCGGCACCAGCACCAGCGCCACGGTGAGGCCGGCGACGAAGTCGGCGCGCAGCGTGGTTCCCGGATAGGGAAACCAGCGCAGGAAAGGGAACAGGGCGCGCAATGAAGCTTTCATGGGCTAGCCGCTTGCGCCCGGCGTCCGCGGTGGCGCCGCGGTGACCAGGGGACAGGCGAGCCGCGCCCACGGGTCGCTGGCGCGATCGGCGGCAATGGTTTCCCAGCCTTCGAGGGAATCGATGACCACGCTGGAAATGCACTCGTGGCCGTTGGCGTAATCGACGATGTCGCGGCGACGCAAATCGGCCCTCTGGCTCAGGCTGTAGGGCAGGCCGGCCGCCCTCAGTTCGCGGATGAACTCCCCGAGTTCCGCGGGCAGCGCATCCTTAGCACAGCGCACGAGGATGTCCAGTTCGGCGTCCATGCGCTGGCAAAGGCTGCGCGCCGAGGCCAGCAGGCGGGCGTCGACGCCGCCCTCGCGGACGGCGAGCAGTATTTTGCGGGGCGACTTGCGGGAATCCATGGCTCAAGGACATCGCAGCATTCGTGCCAACCGGGGCGCAGGAAATGGCCACCAACAATCAATGGGTTGCGAAAACTCCCTGCACCGGAACTCTGAACAAATGTTTCATCCTGCAACAGACACCGCCCCAACCGGATTGCCCGGCTTGCCGGCCGTGAGCGCCCGGCTGTTGCAGAGCTTGGCGGCACAGTTGCATAATGCAACTTATGGGCATCATCCAACTCCGCATGGATTCCCTGCGGCGGAAAATCGTCATCGGCTACGGCGCGGTGGCGACGCTGGTGATCGCCCTCTCCGCCTTCTCGCTGATCGAAACGCGCCTCCTGGCGGAACAGATCACGGCCGGCGACCGGGTACATCAGTTTCTCGGCGTCGCCCTGGAGATCCGCCGCTTCGAAAAGAACTATTTCCTCTACGGCCAGGACGCGGACCGCGAAGAGAACCGTGCCTATGTCGCCGAGGGCCGTCGCCTGCTGGCCGAGCACGGGGCGAGCTTCGCCGCCGTGACCAGTCCGCAGCATGTCGGCGCCATGCTCCTGGCGCTGGAAGACTACGACCGGCTGATGAGCGCGCGGGTGCCCGGACGCCGCGATCCAGCCGGCGATGCACGCGTCCGCCAGGCCGGCAAGGAGATCGTCACCGTGGCCGAGGAATGGTCGCGCGCCGAGCGCGGCATCCTGCAGCAGCAGCTGGACAGCCACCGCCGCTGGCTGCTCGGCTCCATCGCCGCGCTGGTGCTGCTGGTGGTCGCGGTCGGCCAGATGCTGGCCTGGCGCGTGGCGCGACCGCTGCGCGAACTGGAGGACAACATGGCGGCCGTGGCGGAGGGCCGCCTGGCCAAGCTCGATCTGGGTCTGCAGGACCGCGAGATCGCTTCGCTGACGGCCGCCTTCAACCATGTACTGGAACAGCTGGAAACCCGCCAGGGCCAGTTGCTGCGCTCCGAAAAGCTCGCCGCACTGGGCACCCTGCTCTCGGGCGTGGCCCACGAACTGAACAACCCGCTGTCGAACATTTCGACTTCCTGCGAGATCCTCGCCGAGGAGGTCGCGGCATTGAAAGTCGGCGCTGGTGACACGGCGTTTTCGAAGGAATTGCTGGCCCAGATCGACGCCGAGACCTGGCGGGCGCGGCGCATCGTGCGCTCGCTGCTCGACTACGCGCGCGACCGCGCCTTCCGCCGCGAAGCGGTGCCGCTGGCGCCGCTGGTGGAGGAAAGCCTGCGCCTGATACGCGGCCAGGTTCCGGCCCGGGTCAACCTGGAGGTGGCCGTACCTGACGGGCTCTGCCTGTCCGGCGACCGGCAGCGCCTGCAGCAGGCAATCTTCAACCTGGTCGGCAACGCCCTCGATGCGCTCGAAGGCGCCGGCGAAGTGCGCCTGAGCGCGAGGCCCGCAAGCGGCGCCTACCCGAGCGACGCCCTGGTCTTCGGCTCGGCCGGAAGCGGGCGGCCGCAGGTCGAAATCGAAGTGCGCGACAACGGCCACGGCATTGCCGCCGAGATCCTGCCGCGAATCTTCGACCCCTTCTTCACCACCAAGGATGTGGGTTACGGACTCGGCCTGGGCCTGTTCATCGTCTTCGAGATCGTCGAGGAACATGGCGGCAGCATCGCCGTGAAGAGCGCGCCGGGACAGGGCACGACCTTCCTCATCCGACTTCCCGCACAGGAACCCGCACCATGAGCACATCGACTCCCGGCAGGCTACTCATCGTGGACGACGAAAAGGTCGCCCTGCGCAACCTCGAGCACGTCATGAAAAAGGAAGGCTACGAGGTGGTGGCGACCCAGAGCGGCGGCAATGCCCTGGCCCACCTCGACAAGCAGGATTTCGATCTCGTGCTCACCGACCTGCGCATGGAAAAGGTCGACGGCATGCAGATCCTGCAGAAGTGCCGCAGCGCGCACCCCGACACCGAGGTCATCCTGATCACCGGCTACGCCACGCTGGAATCCGCCGTCGAGGCCATGAAGCACGGCGCCTACTACTACATCGCCAAGCCCTACCGGCTCGACGAAGTGCGCAAGGTGGTGGCCGAGGCGCTGGCCAAGGTTCGCCTGCGCCGGGAGAACCAGGAACTGCGCGAACAGGTCGAGGGCTTCCAGGGGAAGGTGCGCATCATCACGCAGAACGCCGAGATGCAACGCCTGCTCGACATGGCGCGGCAGATCGCGCCGACCGACTGCAACGTGCTGATCACCGGCGAATCGGGCACCGGCAAGGAGCTCTTCGCGCGCTACCTGCACCACCACAGCAAGCGCGACGGCGGCGCCTTTCTGGCGGTCAACTGCGGCGCCTTCAACGAGGAACTGCTGGCCAATGAACTGTTCGGCCACGTCAAGGGCGCCTTTACCGGCGCCCACGCCGACAAGCAGGGCCTGATCGCCGCCGCCCACGGCGGCACCCTGTTCCTCGACGAGATCACCGAAATGGCTCCGGTGATGCAGGTCAAGCTGCTGCGCGTGCTGCAGGAACGCGAAGTGCTGCCGCTGGGCGCCACCAAGGCGCAGGCGGTCGATGTGCGCATCGTCGCCGCCACCAACCGCAACGTGATCGAAATGGTCAAGGACGGCGGCTTCCGCCAGGACCTGTACTTCCGCCTCAACGTGGTGAACCTGCTGATCCCGCCGCTGTCGCGGCGCAAGGAGGACGTGGCGCTGCTGGCCTACCACTTCCTGCGCAAATGCGCCGCGCGCATGGGCAAGCCGGTCGACACGATCACGCCGGAGGCGTTGGACCTGCTCAAGGCCTATGACTTCCCCGGCAACGTGCGCGAGTTGGAAAACATCATCGAGCGCGGCGTCGCCATCGCCAGCGGCAATGCGATCGAATCCGCCAGCCTGCCCGAGGACCTGCGCGAACTGGCGATCCGCACCTTCCGCAAGAAGGAAGGCCGCCTGCCCTCGCTGGAAGAGCAGGAGCGCGACTACATCCGCTGGGTGCTCGCCGAGGCCGGCGGCAACCAGACGCTGGCGGCACAGACCCTGGGCATCGACCGCGTCTCGCTGTGGCGCAAGCTCAAGCGCTACCAGATGGAATAAGCCCGCGAAACAAATAGATCACCGTGATGCCGGGATAACCCGGTTCTCTGGTCCGCGCCGGCGGCAGGGATAAAATGCTGCATTCTGCAATGCCGGCGCTGCCCGATGCAGCGGTCCTTCCGAGACCCGCCGGCCACCGGCCACGAGGTTTCAATGTTCACCAATCCGCTGCTGCTGCGCCTGTTTCCCTTCCTGACCTGGTTCCCGATCAATGCCGCCGTCCTGCGCGGCGACCTGATCGCCGGCATCACTGGCGCCCTGGTGCTGGTGCCCAAGGCGATGGCCTACGCCCAGCTCTCCGGTCTGCCGGTGTATTACGGCCTTTACGTGGCGCTGGTACCGGCCGTGCTCGGCGCGCTGTGGGGGTCCTCGCGCCAGCTCGCCACCGGGCCCGTGGCCATCATCTCGCTGATGACG
>JALHNN010000080.1 GCA_022843505.1 Sulfuritalea sp. | reverse complement strand
TGACCATGCTGACGTTGAGGCCCTCCTTCTTGTAGAAGCCCAGCGGGTCCGCCATGATCAGGGGGCTGGCGCAGGTGATCGGGATGAAGCCGACCTTGAGGTCCTTCTTCTCCAGTGGCCCCTTCTCCTGCGCCATGGCCTCCAGCGCCCCGAAGGGAACCAGCGAGGAAATCGCCGCCCAGGCGGTCGAGGCGCCGACGGCGGAAAGGAACTTGCGCCGCTCGCCGTCGTGGGGGAAGAGCGCCTTCATCACCGCGGTCTGCACCACGCGGCTGTTCAGCGCGTCGACGTCGCCGGCCGCGGTCGCGATGTCGTGCTGGGTCTGCGTGGCATGCTTGCCGCAGGTGCAGGAATCCAGATTGGTATCGGCGTCGAAAGGATCGTGCAGTGCCATGGTGCTCTCCCGGTAATTGGTATGAGCAGCTTCATCGCATGCAGCGTGCCAGTGTTCGCAACTATCGGATTTACAAAAGATACTTCCGCCGGTTTGGCAATGCGGGCGCTCCACATGCGTGTTTGCTTATGTGCGCGCGCACCATGGCGGGGCGTGGGGGTGATGCGGTGACGCCGTTTTGGTGCGCAGGGTCAGTCGGCGGATAACAGGCGCTTCAGGTCGGCGGCGATCTCGGCGGCCGAGAGCGAGTCGGACAGTCGCAGGCGCAGCCGTCCTGCGGGGTCGTAGGCATAGCTGAACACGGCGTGGTCGATGTGATAGTTGCCCGGCGTGCTTCCCGGCACCTTGCGGTAATAGACGCGGAACTTCAGCGCCAGTCCGGGCGTTGCCTCCGGCGTGGCATGGAGGCCGAGGAAGGAGGGGTGAAAGTTGCTCACGTACTCCTTGAGTGCCCGGGGCGTATCCCGCTCAGGGTCCAGCGTGATGAACAGAACCTGCACCCGTTGCGCGTCGGCACCGAGCAAGGCCATCACCTCGGCCAGCCGCGCCAGGGTCAGCGGGCAGTAGTTCGGACACTGCAGGTAGCCGAAAAACAGGACCACGGCCTTGCCGCGAAAGTCGGCGAGCGTATGCGGCCTGCCGTCGTGGTCTCTGAGGTGGAAGTCCTGCGCGTAACCGCCGCTGCCGCCGACTTCGGTACCCTTGAAGCGTGGGATCTCGGCGCCTGCCGGGGGGCCGGCGAGGCCCAGCAAGATTGCGCTCAGCAGGAAAGGCAGGATTCTCAGGCGCGGCATGGGGCGAGCTTAGCCCATGTCGGAGGCTTTGTTGCGGGGGTGCCGACTCCCCTATAATGATTCGCGTTTGCTGGCACAAAAGGATGCGGCAATGATCTGCATCAAGGAGGAGGGGAAAGTCCGATGCATCGCCTGAGCACGGGATTGATTTGGCTATGCCTCGCCCTGGCCCTGCCGGCGGCGGCGCAGACCGCGCCCGACCCCGAGCAGCAGCGCCGCCTCGTCGAGCAGAAACTCAAACTGGTGGAGATGCTGGTCAATGCGCCGGCCGCCAAGGCCGCCGCGGCGAGCGGCGACGGCGAGGCGGCCGGGCTCATCGAGCGCAGTCGCGGCCTGCTCGCCAATGCGCGAGAGGCGCTGGCCGCCGAGCGTTATCCCGATGCCGCAAAGACGCTCGACGAGGCCTTGCGCAATGTCTCGCGGGCCAACAGCCGCAATGCCGGCGGGCTGTCCGACAGCGTACAGAAGCAGCGCCTGCAGGACATGGGCGATCAGGTCGCGACCTATCGCAGCTCCCTGGTCGAACTTGCCAGGCATCCGCAGAAGGGCGCCGAGGCGCAGGCTTCGCTGGTTCGCGTCGACGGCCTGGCCGAGGAGGCGAAACGTCTGGCCGCCGCAGGGCGCCTGGGCGACGCCAACAAGAAAATGGCCGAATCCTACAAGCTGGCGGTGGAGGAAATTTCCCGCCTGCGCGCCGGCGAAGTGGTGACGATGTCGCTCAAGTTCAATTCGCCAGCCGAGGAGTTCGCCTACGAGCAGAAGCGGCTGCAGTCCAACGAGATCCTGGTCAACATGATGATCGCCGAAGGTCGCGCCGATGGCGACAAGCGGCGCATGGTGGATGGTTTCATCGGCGAGGCCGGCAAGCTCAAATCCGAGGCGGCCAACCTGGCCATCGGCGGCAACCACAAGGAGGCCGTAACCGCGATGGAAAAGGCCTTCACCCAACTCAACCGCGCCCTGCAGACCATGGGCGTTCCGGCCTTCTAGGAGAACGCATGTTGCGCACGATGCTGCGATTCCTCGCCCTGCTGCTGCTCGGCAGCGCGGCCGCCCTGGCACAGGGCAGCGATGCCCAGGCGATCAACCTCGCCGGGCAGCAGCGCATGCTCTCGCAGCGCATCGTCAAGTCCTGGGTTCAGATCGGCCTCAACGTCCAGCCGGCGATCTCCAAGCGCCAGCTTGACGAGTCGATTCGCCGCTTCGAGCAGAACCTGCGCGTTCTTGAACCCATGGTGAATAGTCCTGAAGCCCGCGTCGCGCTGGGCGGTGTGCACCTGGCCTGGGCGCCGCTGCTCACCGCCGTGCGCGGCGTGATCCGCCAGTCCGACGCGGCGCTGGTCGATGCGCGCGCCGAGGACGTGCTGATGGCGGCCGACCGCCTGACGCGCATCCTGCAGGACCAGGCCACGGTGGCCACCGGGCGCTGGGTGAACCTGGCCGGTCGCCAGCGCATGCTCTCCCAGCGCCTGGTCAAGATCTACATGCTGCGCCAGTGGGGCGCGGACAGCGCACGCCTGCGCGACGATCTCGAATCGATCCAGAACGAGTTCTCCGGCGCGCTGGCCAGCATGCAGCAGCGTGCCGGCAACAGCGAGGCGCTGGCCGAGGAACTCGACAAGCTCGCGCTGCAATGGGAGTGGCTGCGCACCGCGCTCGCCACCGAGGGTGCCGAGTCCTTTCGCCTGATCCTCGCCGAGGGCGGCGATGCCGTGCTGGAACTGGCTGACGAAGTCACCCGGCTCTACGAAAAATCCGCGCCTTGAGGACCACGTCATGACCCTGGACCGCCGCGAATTCCTCCAGTCCGCCGCCGCTCTCGGCGCCGCGCTGGCCCTCCCCGCCGGGGCCGCCCCGGCGCGCAAGACGCAATCCATCGACCTGGTGCCGGCCGAGTTCCGCGTCCAGCTCGACCCCGCCAGCCCGGCGCGCACCGCGGTGTGGAGCTACAACGAGCAGTTTCCCGGCCCGGTGCTGCGCTTCCATCGCGGCGAGCGCGCGCGCATCGCCGTGCGCAACCAGTTGGCGCAGGAGACGACGATCCACTGGCATGGCCTGCGCGTGCCCAACGCCATGGATGGCGTGCCCGGCGTCACCCAGTTGCCGATTCCGGTCGGCGGACGCTTCGAATATGCCTTCGAACTGAAGGATTCGGGTACCTACTGGTACCACCCGCACCAGGCCAGCTACGAGCAGGTCGCACGCGGCCTGTATGGCGCGCTGATTGTCGAAGAGGACAAGCCGCCGAAGGTCGATCGTGACGAGATCTGGATGCTTTCCGACTTCAAGCTCGACGAGCAGCGCCAGCAGGTGGAGGATTTCGGCCGCATCCTTGACATCGCCAATGACGGCCGGCGCGGCAACCAGATCCTGGTCAACGGCCTGGCCGCCGGGCCGGAGCGCAAGATCGAGGTGCGTTCGGGCGAGCGGCTGCGGCTGCGCCTGATCAACGCCGCCTCGGCGCGCTTCTTCCGCCTCTCGATCGAGGGCCACGAGGCGATGTACGTGGCCTTCGACGGCCAGGGCCTCGAGCCCCATCCCGTACTCACGGACGGCATCGCGCTCGGCCCGGGGATGCGCGTGGACCTGATGATCGACTGCATGGGCAAGCCCGGCGGCCGCTTCGAGATCCGCGATGCCGGCCGCCCCAAGGCATCCGGCACCGTGCTCGGCACGATCGCCTACTCGACCCAGGCCCCGGTGCGCGCCAAGCCACTGGCCTCATCGATCGCCGTGCCGCCCAATGCGCTGCCGGAGCCGAACCTGGCCAAGGCCAGCGACCACTACATCATGTTCCAGGGCGGCATGCGCGGCGCGCCGGTGATCGGCACCGTGGACGGCAAGCCTTCGCGCATCCAGGACATCATGGCCAAACAGGGCCTGGCCTGGACCATGAACTACAACGCCCAGCACGAGCACGCGCTGATGCACGAGCCGCTGCTGACGCTGCGCAGCGGCGAACACGTGCTGCTGCACATGGTCAACGAGACCGACTTCCAGCATCCGATGCACCTGCACGGCCACTTCTTCCGCGTCGTCGCCGTGAATGGCACGGCCAACCCGCGCCGCGAATGGCGCGACACGGTGGTCATGGCGCCGCGCTCGAGCATGGACGTGGCCTTTGTCGCCGAGAACCCCGGCGAGTGGATGTACCACTGCCACATCCTCGACCATGCTGCCGGCGGCATGATGGGGACCATCGTCATCGAATAGGCGTCGGCCGGTAGAATCCGTACGCCGGATGCCTGCCGCATCGGTCACGAGGAGCCCTGGGTAAATGGAGCAAGCTGCTGAAGTCGGAATTGAGAAGTACCAGATCGTCCGCGAGCTGGGCAGGGGTGCGACGAGCATTGTTTACCTTGCCCAGGATACCTTCAATGATCGCGAGGTGGCGATCAAGGTCTTCAAGCCGGAGATCCTGTCCGACAGCGAGCACGGCAACACCTACCGCAAGCTGATCGCCAACGAGGCGGCGCTGGCCGGCCGTCTCAACCACCCGCACATCGTCGGCATCTACGACGCGCTGCTGGGACGCGACGACGGCTATATCGTCATGGAATACGTGCAGGGCGAGACGCTCGAGAAGTACGGCCACGTCGAGAACCTGCTTCCGGTGGACAAGGTGATCGAGATCGCTTTCAAGTGCGCCCTGGCGCTGGATTTCGCCAGCCGCAACGGCATCATCCACCGCGACATCAAGCCCGCCAACATCATGCTGTGCGCCGACGGCGCGGTGAAGATCGCCGACTTCGGCGCCGCGATCCTGGCCAAGAACGACGAGACCCAACTCACCGGCGTCGGCTCGCCGGCCTACATGTCGCCGGAGCAGGTCCGCAACGACACGCTGAGCTACCAGACCGACATCTATTCGCTGGGCGTGGTGATGTACAAGCTGCTTACCGGCCGCCTGCCCTTCGAGGCCGACAGCAATTACGCGCTGACGCACAAGATTCTGAACGAAGACCCGCCCAGCATCCGCACCCATCGTCCCGCGCTGTCGGCGCGGTTGGCCGACATCGTCACCAAGGCACTGCGCCGCAACAGGCCGGAGCGGCACGCCAACTGGCGCGAGTTCACCGAGGACTTGTCCACCATCGCCGAGCTGGACCTGCCCAAGGAAGCCGATTCCGAGACGCAGCGCTTCAACATGCTCAAGGCGCTGCCCTTCTTCCAGGACTTCAGCGAAATCGAGCTCTGGGAAGTGCTGCGCATCAGCATCTGGGGGCGCGTGCCATCCGGCACATTCCTGGTCGACGAGGGCACCAAGGGCAACTTCTTCTTCGTCATCGCCGACGGCAGCGTGGGCGTGGTCAAGGGCAACAAGAAGCTGGCCACCCTGGGCAAGGGGCACTGCTTCGGCGAGATGTGCTACATCCGCCAGGGGGCGCTGACGCGCACCGCCACCATCGTCGCCGACACGCCCGTCACGCTGTTCAAGATCAAGGCCGACTCCCTGCACAAGGCCTCGGAAAACTGCCAGCTGCGCTTCAACCGTTCGTTCATGAACATCCTGGTCGACCGGCTGGCGCAGGTGACCAGCGAACTGGCCACCGCCTACTGAGGCCGCGCCGGGCGGGCGGCTAGCGGCCGATCCTGGCGTCGAGGAAGGCCTTGATCTCGAGGAACTTCTCTTCCTCGCGCTTGACGAACTCGACGGTGCAATCGTCCAGGCCGGCGAGCTTGAAGCCCTCCTTGGATTCCGGCAAGACGATGGTGATATGGCCGGCGAGCAGGGTGCTGGCGGGCTTGAGCTGGATCGAGGCGATCGTGTCGATGGGAACGTACTTGTCGCCCTTGATGCCTTCCAGCAGGTCGCCCTTGAGGGACTGCAAAAGCACCTTCACGCCCATCTTGCGCTTGATCACGACCTCCTTGTCGTAGACCTCGAGCCGGTCCCCGGTTTTCGATTCGGCGCTCATCAGAACGCCCGGCGTGGTGGCATAGCCCATCTTGCACGAGGGGCAGCGGTCTTCGGCCACCTTGGCGTCCTTGGGCTGGCGCTTGTAGCCGCAGTGCGGGCATTCGCCCGGCGCCACCGGGCCCTTGGCGGCGGCCGGAGCCGCCGGCTTGGCCTGGGCCGCCGCGGCCGGCTTGCCTGCCTCCGCCGCCTTGGCCTTGCCCGGCGCGGCGTCGGCGCGCCTGACATCTTCCTCGACGAAGCGCAACTGGCAGTTGCCGACCGAGATCAGGTCTCCATCGCTCAGCAACAGCTTGCTGATCGGTCTTTCGCTCACCAGGGTGCCGGTGGCGCTGCCGAGGTCTTCGATGACATAAAGGTCGCCGCAACGGATGATGACCGCGTGCTCCTTGTCGGCATTGACGTTCTCGAGGAGGATTTCATTGGAGGGTTTGCTGCCGATGACCATCCGGTCCTTGTCGACCGGAAACTCCCCTCGCGCTCGACCCGTCGTGCAATCAACCAGTTTCGGCATGCCGTTTCCCTCATGACTTTGATTTCCAATCGTGCAAGCATAACGCAAGGACCGGCGATGCGCTGATCGCGCCCGACTTCGGAGCGGGCTGGGCCTTGTCCTGCGCCATCCTGCTGCGCATGCAAAGCGGCCCACGGATACCGGGCCGTGATGGTTGCCCGCAAGGATGCGTTCGCTCGGGACGGCGGCGTGCGGCTTGAGGCTGGAGGCCAATGCCGCCCTGATCCGGTGACAGGCGCGGCCGGCGCAGTTGATCAGGTGCTCAGGAAACGCCCGCGCAGATACTCGATGATGGCGCCGGAGTCATACAACCACTGGCTGTTGCCCGCCTGATCGGTCAGTTTCAGGCACGGCACCTTGGTCTGCCCGCCGCCACGCAGCAGCTCGTCGCGAATCATCCCGTGTGGCTGTGCGTCCAGGGTTTCGATGGGCAGTGAAAGGCGGCGAATTTCCCGCCGCACCTTGATGCAAAAAGGGCAGGTCCGGTACTGGTAGAGAACCATGCGGCGACATTGCAGGTCCACCCCCTCCTGCGCTTCGCGCGAGCGGACGATGCCCTTCGGTCGGCTGATGGTTTCCCAGAGCAGCATGAAGGGGCCGAGGACGATGTGCAGGATCTTGAAGAAGCTTCTGATGAGGGTTTTCATTGTCGATACCGGGGGTGCATGGCGGCGCACCGAGCTTGTGCCGCGATCTTGTCGGGCCCGAGTCTAGCGCAGGCGGCGCGCGGGCACGCGCTGCCTGCTTGGCGCGCTGGCGCACAGAATGCCTGGCATGGCCCATATAGGCTTCGGTGAATCCCCGAGTTCGCCCGACATCTGGCGGCGCCCGCGATGGTCGAAGGAGTCGCATATGAAATCGATAGCCAAGCCCGCAATGATCCGGTGGCTCGCTGCTGGCATGCTTTGCGCAGCGACCCTGTTGCCGCCTGTCGCCGCCGAAGTGGCCGAAAAGGCCTCGCCGGGCCAACGGCAATCCCGGGAGTCGACCATGGAAGCGCGTTGGCGCCAAGTCCGGCAGACCATACAACCCGAGGTCGTGATCGGTCTCAGCGAGGAGTTCCGGCGGGACTATCCGAACAGCCGCTACCGGCAGGCCAACCAGAAAATCCGGGCTGATGCCCGCAGGGTGTTGCGGGCGCAGAAGGCGGCGCGGCTTACTTCAGAGGCGCTTGACGATCCGGCGGGCGACGTCAGCTATCGCGCCGATCTGGCGCGGGCCATGCGCGGCGACAAGGACGCTGCATATCGCATATCCCTGATGTATGGTCAGGGCGGCCATGGCCTGCCCAAAAATCCGCAACGCAGTGCCCAATGGCTGCGCATCGCGGCCGAGCTCGGCAATGGCCGCGCTAGCTGGGAAGTGGCCAATATCTACAACCGCGATGGCGCGATGGCCGAGGCGGCACGGTTCGAGGCCAAGGCCGCCAGGGACGGTTTCCGCATTCCGCCGCGCTTGCCGAATCGTCGCCTGGAATATTGAGCGTAGCGGTCCGCAGCGACGCGCATCGAGCTGGCGCACGAGGCCGGGGAAGATTTCGATCGCATCCTCGATCACCTCGCTGCGCGGGAGTCTCCTCAGCGCCGACTTCTGCCGGCGCTACTGCTGCGCCTGTTCCTGCTCGGTGGCGACAGCCGGCGGGCCTTCCATCCAGGCTTCGGGCGCGCGGCGCAGGTCGAGTGTCAGCGGGTAGTCCGGGTTGCGGCCCTCGCGTCGCACGTGCATGGCGCCCGGCGTGTGGCCGTGGTTCCAGAAGCGCGCGACGCGGCGCGATTCGGCTTCGTTGGCGTTGACCGGGAAGGTATCGTAATTGCGCCCGCCGGGATGGGCGACGTGGTAGGTGCAGCCGCCGATCGAACGCCCGCTCCAGCTGTCGACCAGGTCGAACACCAGCGGCGCCTGCACGCCGATGGTCGGGTGCAGGCCCGACGGCGGGTTCCAGGCACGGTAGCGCACGCCGGCGACATACTCGCCGCGCGTGCCGGTGCCGGTCAGCGGCAGCGGCCGGCCGTTGCAGGTCAGGATGTGGCGGTTGTCGTGCATGTGGCGCACCTTG
>JALHNN010000079.1:5518-8685 GCA_022843505.1 Sulfuritalea sp. | reverse complement strand
TCCTGCGTCGAGCGCGGCGGCGGCCGCTTCCGCCGCCAGCATGCCGGTCTTGATCGCGGCATGGCTGCCCTTGATACGCGATGCCACCAGCATTCCGGCGTCGTCGCCGATCAGCGCGCCGCCCGGGAAATCGAGCTTGGGCAGCGACTGCAGGCCGCCCGCCGCCAGCGCGCGCGCGCCGTAGGCGAGCCGCTTGCCGCCCTTGAACAGCGGGGCGATCTGCGGGTGGGTCTTCAGCCGCTGCATTTCCTCGAAGGGCGAAAGGTAAGGGTTCTTGTAGCCCAGGCCGACGACCTGGCCGATCGATACCAGGTTGTTGCCGAAGTGGTAGATGAAGCCACCGCCGTAAGTGTCGGAGGTCATCGGCCAGCCGAAGGTGTGCCAGACCAGGCCCTTCTCGTGCTGCTCGGGATCGACCTCCCAGAGCTCCTTGATGCCGATGGCGTAGGTCTGCGGGTCCGAGTTCTCGCGCAGGCCGAACCTTTCCTCGACCTGCTTGCCGAGGTGGCCGCGGCAGCCTTCGGCAAACAACGTGTATTTCGCCAGCAGTTCCATCCCCGGCTGGTGGTTGGGGCCGGGTTCGCCGTCGCGGCCGATGCCCATGTCGCCGGTGGCGATGCCGCGCACGGCACCCGAGTCGCCGTACAGCACTTCGGCACCGGCAAATCCGGGGTACACCTCGACACCGAGGGCTTCGGCCTGCGTACCGAGCCAGCGGCAGACCTGGCCGAGGCTGATGATGTAGTTGCCGTGGTTCTTGAAGCAGCCGGGCAGGGCGAACACCGGCAGGTCGACAAAGCCATGGCGGGTGAGGAAGGTGAAGCGATCGCGACTCACCGCGGTGTCCAGCGGCGCCCCCTGGTCCTGCCAGTCGGGATAGAGCTCGGTGATGGCGCGCGGATCCATGACCGCGCCCGAGAGGATGTGGGCGCCGATTTCGGACCCCTTTTCGATCAGGCAGACGTTGATCTCGGGATTGATCTGCTTGAGGCGGATGGCGGCGGAAAGCCCGGCCGGACCGCCACCGACGATGACAACATCGAACTCCATGGACTCGCGCTGCATGCTGACCTCGATCGAAGGGTTTGATCGGAAGATTATAATCTTGAAGCCTTCTCCAACCCTGTCCGAACCGCTTGATGGAACACCACCGCAAACTCGTTTACAGCAACCGGATGCCCATCCGCTGGGGCGACCAGGACGCCATGGGACACGTCAATAACACCGTCTATTTCCGCTACATGGAACAGACGCGCATCGAGTGGCTGGAGAGCTTCGGTTTCGGTACCTCGTGGACCATGGAGCAGGGACCGGTGATCGTCAATGCCAGCTGCACCTTCCTCGTCCCGGTCACCTATCCGGGTGACATCGACTGCCGCATGTTCTGCGGCCACCCGGGACGCAGCAGCGTGCCGACCTACTACGAGATGCGCGTGGTCGGCGAGGATCGCCTCTATGCCGAGGGGGCGGCAAAGCTGGTCTGGATCAATCCGCAGACCGGCAAGTCGATCCCCCTGCCCGACGTGATGCGCGCCGCCTGCCTCTGAACCTCCAGGAACCCTGCCGATGAACCTCAACGTCAAGCCCCTCTGGCAACCCTCCGCCAAGCGCATCGATGCCAGCCGTCTCGCGGCCTTCGCCGCGGCCGCCGCCAGGCGCTGGAACCGCCGTCTCGCCGCCGCCGACTTTCCGTCGCTGCACAAGTGGTCGGTGGAGCATCCGGAGGAGTTCTGGGTCTCGGTCTGGGAATTCGGCGGCGTCATCGGCGAGATGGGCGCAAGGGCCGTGGTCGATCGCGCGCGGATGCCCGGCGCCCGATGGTTCCCCGAGGCGCGGCTCAACTTTGCCGAGAACCTGCTGTGCCGTCCCATGAAGGGCGATGCGCTGGTGTTCTGGGGCGAGGACAAGGTCAAGGGCCGCGCCAGTCATGCCGAACTCTATCGTGCCGTGGCGCAGACCGCCGCGGCCTTGCGGGCGATGGGCGTGGCCAAGGGCGACCGGGTGGCCGCCTACCTGCCGAACATTCCGGCCACCGTGGTTGTCATGCTCGCCGTCGCGTCGATCGGCGCCATCTTTTCCTCCGCTTCGCCCGATTTCGGCGTGCAGGGCGTGGTCGATCGTTTCGGCCAGATCGAGCCCAAGGTTCTGTTCGCCTGCGACGCCTACTGGTACAACGGCAAGGTGGTCGATTGCCTGGGCAAGCTGGGGGAAATCGCGGATCGGTTGCCCACGGTCGAGCGCGTGGTCGTCGTGCCCTATGCCGGCGATGGCAGCGCCGACGGCATCCGCAACGGCATCACCCTCGCCGGCTTCCTGGCGCCCTATGTGGCCGAGCGCAAGGTCCGCTTCGAGCGCCTGCCCTTCGACCATCCGCTCTACATCATGTATTCCTCGGGCACAACCGGTGTACCCAAGTGCATCGTGCATTGCGCCGGCGGCGCGCTGCTGCAGCACCTCAAGGAGCACCAGCTGCACGGTGACGTAAACGCCGGCGACCGGGTTTTCTACTTCACCACCTGCGGCTGGATGATGTGGAACTGGCTGGTCTCCGGCCTGGCATCCGGCGCCACCTTGCTCCTCTACGACGGCTCGCCTTTCGTCGGGCGCGGCAGCATCCTGTTCGACTATGCCGACGCCGAAGGCATGACGCACTTCGGTACCTCGGCAAAGTTCATCGATGCGATCGCCAAGATCGACCTGCAACCGCGCCGCACGCACCGGCTCAAGGCCTTGCGCGCGATGTTTTCCACCGGCAGTCCGCTGGTGCCGGAAGGCTTCGACTACGTCTATGCCAATATCAAGCCGGGACTGCAGTTGGCGTCGATTTCGGGCGGCACCGACATCATCTCCTGTTTCGTGCTCGGCAATCCGGCGGGCCCGGTGTACCGCGGCGAGATCCAGTGCGCCGGCCTGGGCATGGCGGTCGACGTCTTCGACGACGCGGGGCGGCCGGTGCGCGGCGAAAAGGGCGAGCTGGTGTGCACCCGGAGCTTCCCCGTGATGCCGATCGGCTTCTGGAACGATGCCGACGGGGCGAAATACCGCGCGGCTTATTTCGAGCGCTTCGAGAATGTCTGGTGCCATGGCGATTTTGCCGAAGTCACGTCGCACGGCGGATTCGTCATTTACGGCCGCTCGGATGCGACCCTGAACCCCGGTGGCGTCCG
>JALHNN010000079.1:0-5508 GCA_022843505.1 Sulfuritalea sp. | reverse complement strand
CGAGGTCGTCGAGTCGATCGTCATCGGCCAGGACTGGCCTCCGGGCAACGTCGGCGACGTGCGCGTGGTGCTCTTCGTCAAGCTGCGCGACGGGGTGGCGCTGGACGAGGCGCTGGACAAGCGCATCAAGCAGGTGATACGGGACAACACGACGCCGCGCCACGTGCCGGCGAGAATTCTCCAGGTGACCGACATTCCCCGCACGAAGAGCGGCAAGATTGTCGAACTCGCCGTGCGCAACGTGGTGCACGGCCAGCCGGTGAAGAACGTGGAGGCACTGGCGAACGCCGAGGCGCTGGAACACTTCCGCGATCGGGCGGAATTGAAATCCTGACCGGCTGAGGGCCGGCGTCCGGAGGCGAGGCGAAGGGATGGCCCCCGGCCTGCGTCAGGCATGCTCCTTGAGGAACGCCTGCGCTTCGGGTTTCAGCTCCGTCAGACGTTCGCCGGATATCTCGAGGATCGCCAGGCAGGCAGGCCCGAGCCGCTGCCATTCATAGTCGTGGGCCAGGTCGGATTGCTCATCCAGCCGCTCGGCGGCGTGTGCCAAGGCGATCAGGCGGCGCATGCCGGCGGGCATTTCCGTGGGACTTTGGCCCAGCGCCTCGGCATCGTGGTGGTGCAGGATGGCCTGGGCATGGATTTCCGGCAGAAACCAGCCCTTTGCCAGGGCGCAACCGACCATGGCGTGGCTGACGCCATGACGTTCCATCTCCAGCAGTGTTAGGGATCGGTCGGGTTCGCTGGAATGGGATGAGTAGGTCGTCTGGTATCCCTCAAGAGCCCGGAGCAGGATCGGGATGCCGCAATCATGGAACAAGCCATAAGTGTAGGCATCGTCAACCCGGATGCCATCCTTGACGCCGACTTGCCTGACGAGCCAGCCGCACAGATAGGCGACGCGTGTCGATCGTTCCCAGAAGCCTTCCAGCGTCGGCGCCACCGGCACGGATTCGCGCAGGGCGTGACTGGCGATGGTGCGCAATACGCTCAGCAGGCCCAGCATGGTCAGCGCGTCGCGCACTGTGGACGCCTTGTTGCGCAGACCGAAGAAAGGCGCATTGGCTGTCTTGATGAGGCTGGCGGCCATGCCGACGTCGCCCGTGATGATACGTGCGAGTTCGCGGAAATCAGGATCGTCGGCTTGCATTTCCGCCATCACCATGTCGAGCAAAGCGGGGCGCGGGGGGATCTCTATCCTGGCCAGCGTCTGGGCCAGCAGCGACTCCGTGCTGGCGGCATCAAGCGGTTGATCAGCGCTCATCGGGGTTTCCAACTCATTTCCGTGGATGGCGACAGTCTATCCCGTCGTATCCGCTTTTGGCGACCTGCGGCCGCGAGAGGCCCACTGCGCACCAGACGGGCGCCGCCTATGCGCATTCCTGTTTGGCTGCCTGCCCTGCAGCGCCCGTCGAGCCGGACACGGCTGATGTCGCCAGGCCATCCTGTCCGAGCACCTGGGCCAGCCAGGGCAAGCAGACCTCGAGTTCAGCTTTCAGCGTCCATGGCGGATTGATGACGAACATCGCACTGCCGTGCATCCCGTGGCCTTTGGTCGCAGGGCCGCGGACAGCAAGGCTGGCGAAGATCCATTCCGCCGGCAGCTTCCTGAGCTTCTCGGGAAGATTGCGGGCTTCGATGCTGGGCAGAAAGGGCAGCCAGACCAGATAGGTTCCGGTGGCGAAGCGCTTCAGGCCGTCCTTCACCGCGACAAGAACCCGCGGGTAATCGGTCTTGATCTCGTAGGAGGGGTCGATCAGCACCAGGCCGCGGCGCGAAGGTGGGGGCAGGGCGGCTTTCATGGCCTCGAAGCCATCGACCTGCTCGACCTTGATGCGGCGACCACCATCCTTGAACTCGCGGCGCAGCAGGGCGAAGTCGGTCGAATGCAGTTCGCAGAAGCGCAGGCTGTCGCCAGGACGGGCAAAGTGGGCGGCAAGCCAGGGCGAGCCCGGGTAGCGGCGCAGCTTGCTGCCGCCGTTGCAGGCCTGCAAGGCGGCCATATAGGGGGCCATCGGCGCCGGGAAGTCGCTGCGGTTCCACAATCGTGCGATGCCATCGATGTACTCCCCGGTCTTCTTTGCCTGCTCGGAGTCGATCGCATAGAGTCCGGCACCGGCGTGGGTGTCGAGCAGCAGCCAGGGCTTTTCCTTCGCGTTCATGTGCTGCAGGCAGAGCGTCAGGACGAGGTGCTTGAGGATGTCGGCGTGGTTGCCGGCATGGAAGGCGTGACGATAGCTGAGCATGGACGGGAGATAGAATCGGTGTCCATGGATGATACGCAGGGAATCCGGGTTTCCAAACTTCTGGCCGAACGAGGGCTCTGCTCGCGGCGAGAGGCTGATGCGTTCATCGAGCGGGGGCTGGTCTTCGTCGACGGGCAGCGCGTGACGCAACTGGGCACCCGCGCCGCTCCGGATGCGGTGGTAACCCTGGCCCCGGAAGCGCGTGCCACCCAGGCGCGCCAGGCGACGATCCTGCTGCACAAGCCTGTAGGCTACGTCTCGGCACAGGCCGAGGACGGGCACCAGCCGGCGGTGGCCCTGGTCACGGCCAGGACCCAGGTCGCGGCAGATCGCCAGCGCCTCCAGCCGGCCCATCTGAAGGGACTGGCCCCGGCCGGCCGGCTGGACATCGATTCGACGGGCTTGCTGGTGCTGACCCAGGATGGTCGCATCGCGCGCCAGCTGATCGGCGAGGATTCGCAGGTGGAGAAGGAATACCTGGTCCGCGTTGACGGCGCGCTCGATGCCCGCGGACTGGACCTGCTCAATCACGGGCTCGAACTTGACGGCAGGAAACTGCGCCCGGCCAAGGTGGCCTGGGCCAATTCCGAACAGTTGCGCTTCGTGCTCAGGGAGGGCCGCAAGCGCCAGATCCGCCGCATGTGCGAACTGGTCGGCCTGCGTGTCACCGGCTTGAAGCGGGTGCGGATCGGCGGCGTGCGTCTGGGTGACCTGCCGCTCGGAAAGTGGCGCTTCCTGCGTGAGGGCGAAGTTTTTTGACGCTTGACGCCGAGCACGGTGATGCGGAACATGGCGCCATGAGCCCATCCCTGCCGCCGATAGCCGGGCACGAGCGCGCCTTGCGCCTTTGGCGCGCCGCGGCGCTGGCGCTCGCCGCACTTGTGGCGGCATTGGCCTTTGCTGCCTATACCCAGCCGGAACTGCTGCTCAACTACACCGGGCTTCGCTACTGCGGCTAGGTCCTTGTTTTCGGCTTGCTTCCGGCTCGCCAGGCGCCTATAATTGCCGGCTTTCCCTTGCTCCACCCGTTACGCATGCGGGGGGGCTGAAACCCAACCACAAGGAGATTGCATGCGCCATTACGAAATAGTTTTCATCGTCCACCCGGACCAGTCGGAGCAGGTTCCGGCGATGATCGAGCGTTACAAGACGCTGGTCACCGCGCGCAACGGCGCCATCCATCGCCTCGAGGACTGGGGCCGCCGCCAGATGGCCTACCCGATCCAGAAGGTGCACAAGGCCCATTACGTGCTCATGAACATCGAGTGCGACGGCGAGACCCTGGCCGAACTCGAGCACGCCTTCAAGTTCAACGATGCCGTCCTGCGCCACCTCACGGTGAAAATGCGCAAGGCGGTGGCGACGCCTTCCCCGATGATGAAGGAAGAGAAGTCGCGTTCGCTGACGCAGGGTGAAGTCAAGGCGGAGGCACCCGCGGCTGCCTGATGGCATCCGGGGACAGCAACCTGACGCAGTTGTCGGGTCGCCTGCTTGAGCGCGGCGCCTTGCGCCGCACCCCCGCCGGTTTCCCGGTCGTCGAATTCCTCCTCGCCCATCTCTCGACCCAGGTCGAGGCCGATGTCGAGCGCAGGGTGGAATGCGAAATGGCCTGTGTGGCGGTAGGTCGTCCGGCACAGGTGCTGGCGGCGGCCAAGGCGGGGCAGAAACTCCTGGTGAGCGGATTTCTCGCCGCCAGAAGCCTCAAGCGACGCAGCCCGATACTGCATGTGAATACAGTCGAATTCGTGGAAGGAACTGAAAATGGCATTCAAACCGAAAAGCAAGACCGGCGTTAAGCGCAAGGACGACAAGGGCCGCAGCATGTTCAAGCGGCGCAAGTTCTGCCGCTTCACGGCCGAGAAGATCGAAGAGATCGACTACAAGGACGTCGACATCCTCAAGGATTTCGTCGCCGAAAACGCCAAGATCATGCCGGCGCGCATCACCGGCACCAAGACCGGTTACCAGCGCCAGCTGTCGACGGCCATCAAGCGCGCGCGCTTCCTGGCCCTGCTGCCCTATACCGACCTGCACCAGTAAGCGAGGACCAGACCATGCAAATCATTCTGATGGAAAAAGTCGTTAACCTCGGCGGCCTCGGCGACGTGGTCAAGGTCAAGGACGGTTACGCCCGCAACTTCCTGATCCCGCAAGGCAAGGCCAAGCGCGCGACGGAAGCCAACCGCAAGATTTTCGAAGAGAAGCGTGCCGAGCTCGAGCGCATCCAGGCCGAAGCCGTGGCCGCCGCCCAGGCCCAGGCCGAGAAGCTGGAAGGCCTGATGGTCCAGATCACGCGCAAGACCGGCGTGGATGGCCGCCTGTTCGGTTCGGTCTCGGCTCACGACATCATCGAAGCGCTGGAGGCCCAGGGCTTCAAGGTTGACAAGGGTGCCGTCCGCCTGCCGGAAGGACCGCTCAAGACCATCGGCGATACCCACGTGCAAATCGCCCTGCACAGTGACGTGGTGGCTACCGTTACGGTCTCGGTGCTCGGCGAGCAGTAAGCCCGGACGTCCCGCGAGAAGGCCGCCGGCGCAATCCGGCGGCCTTTTTCCATCCTGCTCCTCCGAATGTGGGCGGTATCGGCTTGCGGGATGGTGCGGCGCGAGAAATCCGTCCACCGCATTTGCACACCTTGTCCACAGCATGCCCACATGTTGTGCACTTAACACGCGACGAGGCTGGGGCTAGACTCCCGGCTTCACTTCGGAGACTTCGATGGCCCAGGTTCGCGCCTTCAATCCCCAGCAGCAGACCGACCCCCAGGTCGCCGCGCTCAAGCTTCCCCCGCATTCGATCGAGGCCGAGCAGTCGCTGATCGGCGGGCTGCTGATCGACAATGCGGCCTGGGATCGCATCGGCGACGTGGTGCGCGAAACCGATTTCTATCGCGATGATCACCGCCGGATCTTTCGCCACATCGGCAAGCTGATCCAGAACGGTCGTCCGGCCGACGTAGTCACGGTATATGAATCGATCGAGGCCTCGAACGAGGTCGACCAGACCGGTGGTCTCGCCTATCTGGGCGAAATCGCCAATGCCACTCCTTCGGCCGCCAATATCCGTCGTTATGCCGAGATCGTGCGCGAGCGGGCGATCCTGCGGCAGCTGGTCACGGTTGGCGACGAGATCGCCGGCAATGCCCTCAACCCGGCCGGGCGCGATGTCAAGACCCTGCTCGACGAAGCCGAACAGAAGATTTTTCAGATCGCCGAAGCGGGTAACCGCAACAATGCCGGCTTTGTTGCCATCCAGCCCCTGC
>JALHNN010000078.1 GCA_022843505.1 Sulfuritalea sp. | reverse complement strand
GCTCGAACTTGAAATGGGCTTCGATCCCTTCATGGCCTGCGCCGAGGCGGAGCGCTGCCTGAACTGCGACGTGCAGACGGTGTTCTCGGGAAAGATCTGCATCGAGTGCGATGCCTGCGTGGACATCTGCCCGACCGAGTGCATCAGCTTTACCGGCAACGGCGAGGAAGATGACTTGCGCGGTCGCCTCAAGGCGCCGGCGCCGAATCGCGATCAGGCCCTTTACGTCTCGGACGGCCTGAAGACCGGGCGCGTCATGGTCAAGGACGAGAACATCTGCCTGCACTGCGGCATGTGTGCCGAGCGCTGCCCGACCGGCGCCTGGGACATGCAGAAATTCTTCATGCAGTGCGCCGAAGCCGGAACGGAGGCCAGGAGGACATGAGCCAAGTGAAGCCCATCGAAAGCAGCAACGATTTCGTCATCAAATTCGCCAACGTCAACGGCTCGGGGTCGGCCTCGGCCAACGAACTCTTTGCCCGTGCCATCATGCGCATGGGCGTGCCGGTGGCGCCGCGCAACATCTTCCCCTCGAACATCCAGGGCATGCCGACCTGGTACGAGATGCGAGTCTCCGCTGCGGGCTGGCTCGGCCGCCGCGGCGGTTGCGACCTGATGGTGGCGATGAACCCTCAGACCTGGGATCGCGACGTCGCCGAGATCGAACCCGGCGGCTACCTGGTCTACGATTCGACGAAGTCCCTGCCGCGTTCCCGTTTCCGCGAGGACATCACCGTGCTCGGGATTCCCTTGACGGCGATGTGCAACCGCGAATACACGGATGCCCGCCAGCGCCAGCTGTTCAAGAACATCATGTACGTCGGTGCGCTGACTGCCTTGCTGGGCATCGACTTCGCCGTGGTCGAAAGGCTGGTCGCCGACCAGTATCGCGGCAAGGACAAGCTGATCGGCGCCAACGTCAACGCCCTGAGGCTGGGTTTCGACCATGCCAGGGCCAATCTGCCCTGCCCGATCGGCCTGCGCGTGGAGCGCGCGGATGGCGTCGGCGACAAGATCTTCATCAACGGCAACGATGCCTGCGGCCTGGGCGCCGTATATGGCGGCGCCACCGTCGCCGCCTGGTATCCGATCACCCCCTCGACCTCGGTGATCGAGGCCTTCAGCAGCTACTGTCGCAAGTACCGCACCGATCCCGACAACGGCATGGCGCGTTACGCCATCGTCCAGGCCGAGGACGAGTTGGCCTCGATCGGCATGGTGATCGGTGCCGCCTGGAACGGCTCCCGCGCATTTACCGCCACGTCAGGCCCCGGCATATCGCTGATGCAGGAGTTCTTCGGCCTGGCCTACTTCGCCGAGGTGCCGGCGGTGATCTTCGATGTGCAGCGCGGGGGCCCTTCGACCGGCATGCCGACGCGAACCCAGCAGTCGGACCTGATCTCCTGCGCCTACGCCTCGCACGGCGACACCAAGCATGTGCTGCTGTTCCCCGAGGATCCCTACGAGTGCTTCACGCTGGGCGCCCAGGCTTTCGACCTGGCCGATCGATTGCAAACGCCGGTGTTCGTCCTGCTCGACCTCGACATCGGCATGAACGACCGCCTGTGCCGGCCCTTCGACTGGGACGACAGCCGCCGCTACGATCGAGGCAAGGTCATGACCGCGGAGATGCTGGATGCGGGCAAGAACTTCGGCCGCTACCTCGACGTCGATGGCGATGGCATTCCCTGGCGCACGATACCGGGAACCCACCCGACCAAGGGCGCCTTCTTCAGCCGCGGCACCACACGCAATGCCTACGCCAAGTACAGCGAGGCGGGAACCGATTACATCTACAACATGGAGCGCCTGCGGCACAAGCTGGAGACGGCGAAGAAGCTGGTGCCGGCCCCGGTACTGCAGCCTGCTTCCCAGCCGACCCGCTTCGGCGCGATCCATTACGGCTCCACCAGCCCTGCCATGGCCGAGGCGCTTTCGCTCCTGGAGCAACAAGGCATCCACGTCGATGCGCTGCGCGTGCGCGGCTTCCCCTTCGCCGACGAAGTGATCGAATTCATTCACGCCCACGACGAGGTGTTCGTCGTCGAGCAGAACGAAAGCGGGCAATTGCGCATGCTGCTGCTGACCGAGGGCGAAATCGATCCGAAGAAGCTGATCCGCGTTCTGCACTACGATGGCACGCCGATCACGGCGCGCTTCATCGCCGGCAGGATCGCCGACGCCTTGTCGGCGCGCAAAGTGACCCCCATTCGCAAACAGGTGGCCTCATGACCTATCTTGCCAAGCCCAAGCTGCTGCGCTCCGACGCACCGCGCAACGCCGTCGGCTATACGCGTCGCGACTATGAAGGCGCGATTTCGACCCTGTGCGCCGGTTGCGGCCACGACTCGATCTCCGCAGCCGTGGTGCAGGCCTGCTTCGATCTCGATATCGAGCCGCACCGGGTGGCCAAGCTGTCCGGCATCGGCTGCTCGTCGAAGACGCCCGATTACTTCCTCGGCGCCTCGCACGGCTTCAACACGACGCACGGCCGCATGCCCTCGGTGCTGACCGGCGCCGCGCTGGCCAACCGCGACCTGATCTATCTCGGCGTGTCCGGAGACGGTGATTCGGCCTCGATCGGCATTGCCCAGTTCGCCCACGCCATGCGCCGCGGTGTGAACATGACCTACATCTGCGAGAACAACGGCGTCTATGGCCTGACCAAGGGTCAGTTCTCCGCCACCGCCGACAAGGGATCGAAGAGCAAGCGTGGCGTGGTCAACAGCGACACGCCGATCGACCTCGTGGCCCTCGCGCTGCAACTGGGTGCGAGCTATGTCGCCCGCAGCTTTTCCGGCGACAAGGAGCAGCTGATACCCCTGATCAAGGGCGCCCTGCGCCACCGCGGCCCCGCCTTCATCGATGTCCTCAGTCCCTGCGTGACCTTCAACAACCACGCCGGTTCGACCAAGAGCTACGACTACGTGCGCGAGCACAACGACGCCGTCAATCGCCTCGACTTCATCCTGCCGCGCGACAAGATCGAAACCAGCTATCCGCCGGGCTCGTTGCGGCGGATAGTCCAGCACGACGGGTCCATCCTGCACCTGCGCAAGCTCGACGCCGACTACGATCCATCGGATCGCGTCGGGGCCTTGTTGTACCTGCAGGAGCGGCAGGCTCTGGGCGAGATCGTTACCGGGTTGCTCTATGTGGATAGCGGCGCAGAGGATTTGCACCGGCACCTGAATACGGTCGAAAAGCCGCTCAACCAGCTTGGCGACGCCTACCTCTGTCCCGGCAGCAAGGCCCTGGAGGCGCTCAACGCCTCCCTGCGCTAGCCGGCACCGTGGCAGGGATCGCCCTGCCGCTCATTCCTTGGGCGGGCGCGGGCGCTTGCCGATGGTGACGTTCAGGGCCACGTTGCGCCCCTCGCGCCTGAGCGTGAAGCTGGATGTGCTTCCCGGCTGAAGCGCGGCAATCAGATCCAGCATCACCTGGGCATCCTTGACTTTCTTTTCTCCGACCTGGACCAGCACGTCGCCCGGCTTGATGCCTGCCTTGTCCGCCGGACTGCCGCGCATGACGCCGGCAATCAGGGCGCCCTGGGTGTCGGGCAGGCGGAAGGACTCGGCGAGTTCAGGCGTGATCTCCTGAACCTCGATGCCCACCCAGCCGCGCGTCACGCTACCGGTCCTGACGATCTGCTCCATGATGCTTTTTGCCAGCGAGACCGGTATCGCGAAGCCGATGCCCATGGAACCGCCGCTCTGCGAATAGATCGCCGTGTTGATGCCGATCAGGTGACCGTTGGCATCGACCAGGGCGCCGCCGGAATTGCCGGGGTTGATGGCGGCATCGGTCTGGATGAAGTTCTCGAAGGTGTTGATGCCCAGATGCGAGCGGCCCAGCGCCGAGACGATGCCCGAAGTCACCGTCTGGCCGACGCCAAAGGGATTGCCGATGGCCAGGACCACGTCGCCGACGCGCAGGCTGTCGCTGCTGCCAAAGGTGACTACGGGCAGCTTGTGGTCGGCAGGGATGCGCAGCACGGCCAGGTCCGACTCGGGGTCCGAGCCGACGACGCGTGCCTTGTACTTGCGCCCATCGTTATGCGCGACTTCGATTTCGTCGGCGCCGTCGATGACGTGGAAGTTGGTCAGGATGTAGCCTTCGGGCGAGACCACGACGCCGCTGCCGAGGCCGGAACGCCGCTGCGACTCTTCGCCGAAGCGGTCGCCGAAGAAGTGGCGGAAGATCGGGTCATTCATGAAGGGATGGCGGGCGCCCCTGACTTCCTGGCTGGTGAAGATATGCACGACGGCCGGCACTGCCCTTTTCGCTGCCTCGGCAAACGATCCGGGCCGGCTCGCTTCCGCACCCGGCGTGGCCTCATGAACCGTGGCAACTTCGGCGATGCCGGTGGCGGGTGCCGGAAACTGGGCGAGCCATTCGGGCTTCAGCGTCTTGACCACGAACAGCATGGCCATGCAGACCGTGACGGTTTGGGCAAATGTCAGCCAGAGGCGGCGCATAATTTGAGTTTTCGGCGGGATGAAGGCATGACGGACAAGACTCTGGGGCGCGAGGAACTTCGCGCCTGGCTGGATAAGGAACTGGATGCCGCGCGGTTTCGGGATTATTGCCCAAACGGTCTGCAAGTGGAAGGTCGCGCCGACGTGCGGCGTGTGGTTTGCGGAGTCACGGCGAGTCAGGCGCTGATCGAAGCCGCCATCGAACGCAACGCCGATGCCCTGCTGGTACATCACGGCTGGTTCTGGAAGTCCGAAGACGGTCGCGTCACCGGATTTCGCAAGCAGCGCATGGCGCGATTGCTGGCCCATGACATCAGCCTGTTCGCCTACCATCTGCCGCTCGATGCCCACCCCGCGCTGGGCAACAATGCCCAGTTGGCCGTGCGCCTGGGCTGGCGCGTTGAAGGACGCTTCGCCGAGCAGGACATCGGATTTTTCGGCGTACTGCCAGCGCCGACTTCCGCCATTGACCTGGCGCGCCATGTCGGCCGCAGCCTCGATCGCGAGCCGCTGCTGATCGGGGATCCGCAACGGAAGGTCAGGCGTGTCGCCTGGTGCAGCGGCGGGGCCCAGGACTACTTCGAGGATGCCCTGGCGACGGGCGCCGACCTGTTCCTGTCGGGCGAAATCTCGGAGCAGACCGTGCATCTCGCGCGCGAATCCGGCATGGGCTTCCTCGCCGCCGGTCACCACGCGACGGAACGCTATGGCGTCATGGCCTTGGGCGAGGCTTTGGCGGCAAGCTGCGGTATCGAGTGCGAGTTCGTCGATATCGCCAACCCGGTCTGAGCGCCGCGCGCTACTGCAGCCTGAAGCTGACCGGAAACAGCATTTGGCGTCTGGCTCCGGGGAGGCTGCCGATGCGGCGGGCGGCGTCGAGGGCGGCTTGATCGAGGAGGGCGTGGCCCGAACTGCGTGCGAGTTCGACTGCCGCCAACTGGCCTGTGTCTGACATGGACAGCAGAAGGATGACCTCGCCTTCGAGCCCGCGGGTGATGGCTTCCGGAGGATAGAAAAGGTGTTGGCTGAGCGCCGCCTGGGCTTGACGCAAGGGGGCGCCGGCAAGTCGTTGCGGCTTTGTCGGCCGGGCTGCCGCCGCTGCCGCATCACCCGGCTCGGTGCTGACGCGGTCCGCGGGCACACCAGTTTCCTCTGGCAGGGGCAGGCGCACCTCGATGCTCGGCTGTCGTTCTCGCGGCTTCGGCGATGGCCATGCCGGCACCAGGATCAGGGCGACATGCAGCGCGAAGCTGAGGAGGAGGGCAAGGCGTAGCGGCATCGGACGATTCTATTGCTCCGCGTGCCATTCCCGCCGGGGACGCGTTTCCGGATAGCAGAGGCCCGGGCGCGCAAAGTACCATCTGTCGGCCGCAACCCCGCAGACAAGTTCCCGCATGCGGATACCGACTGCCTTCCTTCGGGCGGCGGACCTATCCCGCAGGGGGATACCGCCTGCCTTCCTGTGGTCGGCAGACATATACTTCGGCGCATGAGGATTCTCTTCCTGTTCGCCCTGCTGGTCCTGCTTCCGCCGCCTCTCCATGCGGCCGGTCTGGAGGACATGCTGCGCAAACTTGTGTCGGCTAGCCCCGGCGGCCTGCCCGACCCCGTGCGCTTCGCCCATGCAATGGAACAGGGTGATCTCGGGGCGGCGCGCGAATGGCTGGATGCCGGGTTGGCGCCGGACTTCGAGGGGGCGGTGATCGGCAGCGGCTTGATGATCGGTGCCTGGGAAGGGAACATTCCGCTGATGGAGCTCTTCCATCAGCGGGGCGCCGACATCAACCAAAGAAATCATCTTGGCGAGCAGGCCTTGCAGCATGCCGCCTGGCGCGGCAAGCTCGCGGCCGTGCGCTGGCTGGTCGAACGCGGGGCCAAGATTGATCGGGAAGGGCGCGAATGGTCGGCGCTGCACTACGCCGTGTTCGCCGGGCATGCCGACGTGGTGGAGTATCTCCTTGCCCAGGGCGCTGATATCAACGCGCTGTCCACCAATGGATCGACGCCACTGATGATGGCTGCGCGCGAGGGCCGTGAGGCGATCGCCAAGCGCTTGCTTGCGGCCGGTGCCAATCGGGACATCGTCAATGAGAACGGCGAAAACGCCGTGCATTGGGCGATGCGCCAGAACAACCTGAGCATCGCCCGCGAAATCGGCGGCGCGGAGAAATTCGGCGTCGCTGCCGCGCGGCCGGCGGCGAGCTGGGGCCCTGCGGTTCGATCCCAGCCGGTGCCCGATCGTGCCGATTCGCTGATGGCCGCGGCACGCCGGATGGAGGCCGCAGGACGGCGCGACGAGGCCTTGAATCTCTACCGCGCTGCGCTGACGGCAATTCGCCAGGCCGACGCGGCCCGCAAGATAGGCCCGGCGCCCGCGCGTGCCGCCACCGGTATGGTGATCACCGCGAAGCGGGACAAGCCGGAGGCCCAGTCGGCAAGTCTGAGTTATGCCACTCCGGCGCTGCCTGAAGCGGCGAAAGTCGGCGCTGGCGCCACGGCGACCGCGGCAAGCTCAGCCGCCACGGATGCCTCGGACGACTGGTTGCGCCGCGCCAGGGAACTCGAATCTGCCGGCAAACGCCAGGAGGCCCTGCAGGCGTATCGGCAGGCGGCGGCCAGCCTGCGTACGGCAAGCGCTGCGTCTGGACTGACGCTCAGCCCGAGCCTGGCGCCGCCGCCGGGCCGCGGTCCGACGCCCTTGCCGTAAGCGCGAAACTGTTTGACAACTAAAGCAAACATAGTTACGATAAAGATAAATAGATTATGTAATAAGAAATTCCATCCATCCCCGAGGAGTTGTCATGAGCGAAAAGAAATTCGCCTCCCACGCCGACCTGGAACAGAAAAAGGTCAGTTTCGAAAAACTCTCGGACAACGCCTATGCCTATACGGCCGAGGGCGATCCCAATACCGGCGTGATCATTGGCGACGACGCCGTGATGATCATCGATGCCACGGCGACGCCGGTAATGGCCCAGGACGTGGTGCACCGTGTGCGCCAGGTGACAGACAAGGCAATCAAGTACGTCACGCTCACCCATTACCATGCCGTGCGCGTACTCGGCGCCTCGGGCTACAAGCAGCACGGCCTGCAGGAGGTGATCGCCTCCAAGCCAACCTACGAATTGATCGTCGAGCGCGGCCAGCAGGACATGGATTCCGAGATCGGCCGCTTCCCGCGGCTGTTCAATGCCGTCGAGAGCGTGCCCGGCCTGACCTGGCCGACCCTGGTCGTCGATGGCGAACTGACGCTGTGGATGGGCGACCTCGAGGTAAAGATCTGGCACCCGGGGCGCGGGCACACCAAGGGCGACACCGTGGTCTGGTTGCCGCAACAGAAGATCCTGTTCTCCGGCGACCTGGTCGAGGCCGATGCCGCCTGCTATACGGGCGACGCCTACCTCGCCGACTGGCCGGCGACGCTGGACAAACTTGCCGCGCTGAAGCCGGAAAAGCTGATCCCCGGGCGCGGACCGGCGCTGATGAATCCGGAGCAGGTACAGCGCGGCCTGGCGTATACCCGCGACTTCGTGTCGACGCTGTATGGCAGCGCCAGGGAAGCCGTGGCGCAGGGAATGGACCTTGCGGCCTGCATGGCGCATACGCGCAAGGCGATGGATCCGAAGTTCGGCCAGGTCTTCATCTACGAACACTGCCTGCCCTTCGACGTCACCCGGGCACATGACGAAGCCTCCGGCATCCGCGACCCGCGCATCTGGACGGCCGAGCGCGACCAGCAGATGTGGCATGCCCTGCAGGCCGTCTGAGGCAGGGCGGCCATGCTGAAGACCTACACCTATCCGAAGTTCGATTACCGCACGCCCCCCGAGATCGCGGGCGGCAAGACCCTGAAGGCGCCGGTCGTCGTCGTCGGCGCCGGCCCCGTCGGCCTCGGGATGGCGCTGGACCTGGATTTGCAGGGCATCCCCGTGCTCCTGCTGGACGAGGACGACACGGTGTCGATCGGCTCGCGCGGCGTCTGCTACGCCAAGCGCGCGCTGGAGATCCTCGACCGCTACGGTGTTGGCGACGCGGTCTGCGCCAAGGGCGTGTCCTGGAACGTCGGTCGCACCTTCTTTCGCGAGAGCGAGGTCTATAACTTCAACCTGGTTCCCGAGCCCGACCACCACCGGCCGGGCATGGTGAACCTGCAGCAGTACTACCTCGAGGAATACCTGGTGAGGCGTGCCGCTTCGCGGCCCGGCATCGACCTGCGC
>JALHNN010000077.1:5356-8734 GCA_022843505.1 Sulfuritalea sp. | reverse complement strand
GCGCCAGCCTCCATGCGATGTTCGAGGAAGAAGGCGTCACCATGTCCGCCGGCGTGCCAACCATCTGGCTAGGGCTGCTGCAATACCTGCAGGGCAACAAGCTCACGCTATCCACCGTCAAGCGCCTGGTCATCGGCGGCTCGGCCGCACCGCCGGCGATGATCCGTGCATTCGACGAACATTTCGGCGTCACCGTGCTGCACGCCTGGGGCATGACCGAGATGAGCCCGCTGGGCACGGTCAATACCTACAAGCAGAAGCATCTGGCGCTGCCGGCCGACGAACGCGACCGCATCCGGCTCAAGCAGGGCCGCGGCATCTTCGGCGTCGAACTGAAGATCGTCGATGGCGAAGGCAAGCCGCTGCCCCACGACGGCAAGGCTTTTGGCGACCTGCTGGTGCGCGGTCCGTGGATCACCAGCGGCTATTACAAGAGCGAAGGCGGCAACCCGCTGCGCGAGGGCTGGTTTCCCACCGGCGATGTGGCGACCATCGATCCCGACGGCTATATGCAGATCACCGACCGCTCCAAGGACGTGATCAAGTCGGGCGGCGAGTGGATTTCATCGATCGACCTGGAAAATATCGCCGTCGCCCATCCGGCCGTGGCGGAAGCCGCGGTGATCGGTGCCGTCCATCCAAAGTGGGATGAACGCCCCCTGCTGGTCGTGGTGAAAAAACCTGGCCAGGAGGTCGGCCGCGAAGATCTGATCGCCTTCTACGAGGGCAAGGTCGCAAAATGGTGGATACCCGACGACGTGATCTTCGTTGAGGACCTGCCGCACACGGCGACCGGCAAGCTGTCCAAGCTGCAACTGCGCGAACGGCTGCGCGACTATCGATTTAGCGACGGCCGCTCCGCTTAACGCCGATGAAGCCGGCGTTAGCCTTCACTGAAACTTCGTTTTCCGGGAGCCTGAATTGACTACGCCGATCACCCTCTGCGGCTTCGCCGTCAGCAATTACTACAACAAGGTCAAGCTGTCGCTCCTGGAAAAGGGCGTTCCCTTTTCCGAGGCCGTAGTCTATCCGTCACAGAGCGAGGAAATGCTCAGCGAGTCGCCAATGGGCAAGGTGCCATTCCTGCGCACGCCGAAGGGCGTGCTCAGCGAATCCCAGGTACTCACCGAGTTCATCGAGGACAACTGGCCCGAACCCCCGCTCTATCCCCGCGACCCCTATGCCCGAGCCCGTTGCCGCGAACTGATCGAGCACGTCGAACTGCATGTCGAGCTGGTGGCGCGCCGTCTCTACAGGGAGGCCTTTTTCGGCGGCAAGGTATCCGAGGAAACCAAGGCAGAAGTGGCTCCGCTGCTGGAAAAGGGCCTGCGCAGCTACGCTCGGCTGGCACGCTTCGCGCCCTTCATCGGCGGCGACACCTTCACCCATGCCGATTGCGCCGCCTGGGTGCACCTGCCGCTGGTCAGCCAATGCACGCGCAAGATCTATGGCCGCGACTTCCTCGACGAACTGCTGCCGCAAGCCAGGACTTACCTCAAGACCATAGGCGAACGCCCTCATGCACAAAGGGTGAACGAGGACCGCAAGGCAGCGATGGAAGCCTACATGGCAAAGGCGAAGAAATGAACGATACGGTCAACATCAGGATTCACGAGGGCATCTGCCATGTCGAAATGGCACGACCGGAGAAGAAAAACGCGCTGACGGCGGCGATGTACGCCACCATGGCGGATGCTCTGGCTGCCGCCGAAAAGGATCCCGCCGTTCGCGTGATACTGATCTCGGGCAGCGGCGGCAGCTTCACCGCGGGCAACGACCTTGCCGATTTCCTGGCGACGCCGCCGATGGACGACAGCGCGCCGGTGTTCCGCTTCATCAAGGGCTTTTCCGAACTCGAGAAGCCGTTCGTCGCTGCCGTCGAAGGTGTCGCCGTCGGCGTGGGCACCACCCTGCTGCTGCACTGCGACCTGGCCTATGCCGCCTCCGATACCCGGTTCGCCCTGCCCTTCGCCAACCTCGGGTTGACCCCGGAAGCCGCCTCCAGCCTGCTGCTGCCGCTGCGCACCGGCCATGCGCGCGCCGCCGAGCTGCTGATGCTCGGAGAGGTCTTCTCGGCGCAGACCGCGCTCGACCTGGGCCTGGTCAATACCCTGCTGCCGGAAGGCCAGGTGCTCGACCATGCTTTCGAACGCTGCCGCAAGCTGGTCGCCCAGCCGGCGGCTTCGGTGCGGCTGACCAAGCAGTTACTCAAGCGCAGCCAGCAGGCCCTGATCGCCGAAACCATGCACGCCGAGGCCGAGGTCTTCCGGGAACGACTGATTTCACCCGAAGCGAAGGAAGCCTTCGCTGCCTTCTTCGAGAAGCGAAAGCCGGACTTCTCGAAATTCTCCTAGCACACAGCACGCTTCACCGGCCCGCAATACCGACTATCGCGCGTAGCGCTGCCCGCTGACAGGTTAGCTCAGCGGGTACATCTTGAGATAGGCCGCTTCGAGCGCCGCCACAAGGCCTCCGGCGTCGGTCAGTGGGGACTCCTGCAAGCGCCGGCGCAGTGATCCCCGCAATTCCAGCAACTCCCCAGTCGCGCCCACCTTGGCTAGCGCAAGTGCCACGTAGGCATCGGGAGTGTCGGCAATGAAATCCTCAAGCCCGATGGCAGTAAGAATGCATCTGCCCATCCGCGTCGCCCGCCGATTCCCTGCCATGGAAAGCACGGGCACCCCCATCCAGAGACAATTCAGCGTTGTCATGTGCCCGTTCCATGGCCAGGGATCGAGGCAGAGATGCGTACCCGAAACGAGTAACTGATGCTCGCGCAGGGAACCGAAGGGATGGAATTCGAGACGGTCGGCCCTGACCCCTTGGCTGCCGAACCGTTCGCCCAACGATCGCCGAAGCGATTCGTCGCCCAATCCCTTGGCCTGCATCACCAACACCGAGTCAGGAACGGCCGACAGGATGCGCGCCCAGACGCGGATGACCTCGTCGTTGAGCTTCAGCAAGCTGTTGAAGACACCGAAGCGAATAGGTTTTGCCATCGGGGCCACCTCGATTTCCGGCGCATCGGCAGGCGGGGTATAGCAGAATGCCGGGCGATCCAGGCGGATGAGGTTCTCTGCGTACCAGTCGTTGGCCTCCTCCGGCGGGTCGAACACCCCATCCGATATCGCATGGTCGATGGCCGCAAGTCCGGTCGACCCGGGATAGCCGAGGTAGCTCACCTGGACCGGAGCAACACGCGTCGCCAGCATCGGCAGACGATTGCCGATCAGATGCCCTGTGAGCTCGATCAGGATATCTATGCCGTCACCACGAATCCGCTCCGCCACCGCGGCGTCCGGCATTCTGAGGACGTCGCGCCAGACTACGCCTGGCACGGCACGCAGCCTTTCGGTCAGTGCATCACTTGCATCCGTA
>JALHNN010000077.1:2586-5346 GCA_022843505.1 Sulfuritalea sp. | reverse complement strand
CCGTATCACTGTAAAGAAAGACCTCGAACCGCCGACAGTCGTGCCCGGCGATCACGGGCTCGATCAGCGCGCCGACCGGATGCCCAAGAAAATCCGGGGAAAGGTAGCCGATACGCAGCTTGCCTTCGTGCCGGACAAGCTGCCTTGGCCGCGCAGCCGGCGCGAAGCGTCGGCCCCACAGACAATGGCTGCCGAAGATTTGCTCGCGCGTTTGCGACGCGTCGTAGTGCAGGAAGGAGAGAAAATTTTCCCAGCCGACGCGATGATCCGGTTCGCACTGCAAGAGCGACTGCAAGGTGCCGATGGCATCGGCAACACGTGCCTGAGCGGCTTGCGCATTGGCCAGCTGGACGAGGGCATAGGCAGCGGCATCCGGCCCGCAGTTCGCCGCCCGCCGGGCAAATACTTCCGCTTCGGCCGGCCGCCCGCGGTCGACGAGCAAGGCGGCCAGATTGTTGGCTGCCTGAGGCAGATTGGCATCGATGGCAAGCGCCTGGCGGAGCGAAATTTCCGCCTGCTCGGCATTGCCGAGCATCTTCAAGACCAACCCGAGATTGGTTCGGACCAGCGCTGATCGCGGTTCGATTGCAGCCGCTTGCTGCAGCGTAACGGCCGCGGCAGCGAGGTCGCCGCTGGTAGCCTGCAGGGTGCCTAGGAGATAGCATGCATCGAGATGTCGCGGAGCAACGCGCAAAACGTCGCGGTAGAGCTGCAATGCTTTTGGCGCGTCCCCCGACCGATGCGCTTGCTGCGCGCGGGCGAACAGCTTGTCGGCACTCCCCATTGTCAGCCTTTCCTCGGTTGCCTGGATCGCCTTGTCGCCTCACCCCAACGCCAGCGCGACGCAGCTGGTTGGCTATTTTATCCCGGCGCTTTGCCGCCCAAGGCCCGTCATGACCTTGGATCGGCCGAAATCGATGCCCGGCGTCAGTCATGGCTTTCGGCGCTTTGCTCCTTTGCCGGGCGGGACTGCAACGGGTCCGTCTGTATAATCGTCCGGACGGAAGGTTGGCAGAGCGGTTGAATGCACCGGTCTTGTTAAATCGAGCGCTGATGTGGAAACACGTCAGATGTAAGGAGTCAAATTCGGTGAAGCCCCTGGATTGTCGAGGTAACGCCGAGCGAAGCCTGACCTGTGTCAGGAACGTGTAGAGACTTGACGGCTCCCACCTACGGCAGGAATGCTAGGGTGAAGGCAAAGTCCAGACTGTCAAACAGGTAGCATACGGCCTGGTGGCGAAAGCCATAGAGGTAAGGAAAACCGGCGATGTCGCAAGACATCCGTGAGTTCGAATCTCACACCTTCCGCCAGCAAGACGTTGTCGGCATTTGGCGCAACACTCGAAACGATCTGAAACATCCCGGGGTGGCGAAATCGTTCGGCCCGGTCGAAATCAGAGTCGCGTCGCCGCTGTCGGCAGGATCGCTGGCCGGGCAAGACCGCGAATCATGACCAACGTGACGACGTAAAGCGCCAATAGCTTCAGCAGCACGCGCGCCAGTGCCCAATCATAGCCATTCGGCCCGAACGGAATCCACCAGGGCAGGGACAGCAGCAGCAGTAGCTGCACCCACAGCGGCTCGCGTCTATCCCAGACTGCCACCATCAGCAAAGGCAAATAGATCAGGTTGTAATCGTAGGACTGGGGCATCCAGAAAGTTGCCAGTGCCATGACCCACAGGAGTATTGGCAATGCCAGCCGCCCGGAATTCGGCGAACGATATATACACCAGCAACCCCAGAGCGTGACCGGAGTGAGCGTTGCGATCTGTACAGCCAGCACCGGCCAGGCCGCAACCGATTCGAAGCCAAGACGCAACCACAGGGCCGGCCACCAGTTTCCCGGCGAATGCATGCTGCCCCAGAACATGCGACTCTGGAAATAGTTGCCAAACGCATTTGGAAGCAAGGACATGGCATCGCCAGTCCACCACTGAAACAGTTCGCTGACTGGATTGATCCGGTGGCCTTGCATGGTTTGCGCCACCGTTAGCCACGCCTTCACGGATTCCCCAAACGGCAGCAGGAGAACTGCAATGCACGGCCCCAGCATGAGCAATACCCGATAGCGGCGCACTGCCACGAGGCCAAGCACCACGACCAAGGGATAGATCTTGATCGTCACGGCCAAGGCCAGCAGGGATGCCGCCATCGAATCCGCCCACCACCGCGGCGGCCGGTTCAGTGCCGGCGCGGCAAATAGAACTGCGACCAGGACCAGCACGTCGCAATTGCCACGCTCCATTGCAAACGCGACGGGCGCGCTCCACAAGACCAATGCAAGCATGACGGCAATCGGCAGTTCGCTCCAGCCTTCGGCACGACGCAACCGCCAGATCTGCCAAACACAGAACGCGCAGCCGGAGGCAATGAACAGCGCCCAAAGGCGCGCGGCAACCTTGAAGTCCGGAACCAGGGCCACCCAGGAGAAGAGCGGCAAAACAACCGGCGGGTAAGCATACAGACCGCGCTCGTCGCCAAAGCCCTGCTGGTAAGGATTGACACCCCGCATCCAGGCCTGGCTGCCCAGGTGGTTGTGCAAGTAGTCAAACCCGAGGAACTGCCAGGCCGGCAACCAGGAAACACCGGCAAATTGAAACTGAAATTTCGCCAGGTTGCCAAGCCACCAAACCACCCAAAGGGCAAGTGCAGCATAGCTGAGCACTTGGATGGCAAGCCGCGCACTGGGGCCCGCTCGCTGCTGCCTTGACTCCGAGAAAGGCACGTCAGCCAGATCGGAAGAGCGAGATCGGAAGAGC
>JALHNN010000077.1:0-2576 GCA_022843505.1 Sulfuritalea sp. | reverse complement strand
AGCCACCCTGCGCCTGACGGTCATGGACGATATCGACAAGCATCGACTCCATGGATCTCGTGAAGCTATGGGTATCGAAGAGTGGGAGGCGATTCCGGTTGTCAACCAGATGGCCCTTTAATTTGGCCAAACGAATCTTGTCGAGCGCCAGATCAACGGAAATATCCTCATACTCACTGGCGGACGGGGCAGAAAGTTCGCTCAACCCAACTGCATTCAACAGGCTGGTGGCGACTCGCGACGCGAAGGCTGTCCCGCGCTGGGTGACGACCGGGACCCCCGCCCATAGCGCATCGGAGCACGTGGTATGGGCGTTATACGGGTAGGAGTCCAACATGATGTCGGCGCATTGAAGGCGCGCAAGGTGGTTCTCCTGGGATACTTTTGCGGCGTACACGATGCGCCCTTCGCCAATCCCCCTGGATCCGAGATAGGCGACAAGGTTTCCCCTCGCCACCGGGTCGCTGAGCATGATCCAGAGTACCGAATCCGGAACCCGGGTCAAAATGTTTGCCCAGGCCTCGACCTGCCGGCGCTGAATCTTGAAGCTCTGATTGAAGGAACAGAAAACAATCGCGTCCGACGGCAAACCGACGGCAATTCGCTCGGGGGCCGGGAGTAGCTTCCTTTGGGAATCATTGGGCTGATAGCAGGATGGATGGGCAAGCACTTCTTCGCTGTAGAAGCCCTTCAACTCATTCGGCACGATGACGTCGTCGGCCAGGATATAGTCAAACACGTCGGAGCCGAGTGTCCCCGGGTAGCCCAGCCAGTTGACCTGGATCGGCGCAGGCCGATAGGTGAATATGTCAGTCCGGGCAGCCGTGGTGTAGCCCTTGAGGTCAACGAGAATATCGATCTCGTCGGCGTAGATTCTCTGTGCAACGGATGCCGCAGGAAAGGCATAGACGTAGCGCAGGTGGTCGAAGGTACGGCGTATGCGCTTGAGCATCTCCGAGCCGTCGTCTGGCCCGAAGGTATAGCCGAAGATCTCGAACCGGTCTCGATCATGACACTCGAGGTGCTCGACCAGCAAGCGGGCGACCGCATGATCGTGAAACTCATTGGATACGTAGCCGATCCTGATCTTCTTCTTGCGCCCGAACGTAGGGTATGCGAAATACGCATTGTGACGCTTCGCGAGGTTCAGTCTTCGCGAATAAACCTGATGCAGATCCAGCAACCTCGCTGCGTCATCGATGATTCCCAAGCTGTAAAGGATTTCCGATTGTTCAATATTCGTCAGGCCGGGGAAAAACCCTCGCTCTTCGCCTCCTCTTGCCCAGTCAAAAGTGGCATCCTCTGCGCGCCGCAGGCGAAGCGCCACATTGAAGTCGCGATCCCCGGTCCGCTGAAACAATTTCCTCAGGTAGGGGATCGACTCGGACTGACGATCAGCATTGCGCAGCGACTCATCCAGCAGGAAGATCATCCGGGTTTCGTCGGGAAATCGGTTACATCCCTCGGTGATGACATCGATCGCCTCGGAATTCCTCCGCATCGCCAGCAGTACGTCATGCAAGCCGAAATAGCAGGCGATCGCGTTGGGCTGGAGTTTTCGCACCTGCAGGAGCCGGGAAAGCGCCTCGTCCAACTTGCCCAGTCGGTAGGCGACAAACGCGTACAGAAGGTTGGCGTCCAGGTCGAGAGGGGTGATCGACAGTGCATTGCGGCAAAGTATGAGTGCCCCGGCAAGATCACCGGTCGATTCCAGCTTGCGCGCGGCCAGGAGTAGATCGCCGGCCGTCCGATTGGAAGTGACGGTTGCACTCGCATTCTTCGCGGGGCCAGCGTGTTTTTTCTTCCGCATTTTGTCGTTGGAAAGGTACTTTTCGGCTCACGCACGGGTCTGCATGATCGGACCGGAATCTAGCACAAGACCCGGTTGCAAATAGGCTTGGCCGGTTGTAGTGTTGAATGGTTGGCGTTCCGACGGATCGCAACCGGAGTCGGTGACATGAACGAACGGATTTCCTATATAGCATGCCCCTTGTGCGAAAGCACTGAAATGACTGACCTCTGTGTCGGCGACTGCTCCAAGCACCCCCTGTACAAACCGGCGCTGTCACCGGCTATTCACTGGAAGCAGTGTGGGTCATGCCAACATGTCTTTACGAGCGGATACTTCACGCACGACGCCTGTCACATGCTGTTTGCCGGAACCCATGCGAACCAGGCCGTTGGATACGATCTCGAAGCCCAGCGTCTGATTTCAGCCCGAATGATCGAGAAGATCCTGCCCTACGCCTCGCAGGGCAAGTGGCTGGACGTCGGATTCGGCAATGGGGCGCTGCTTTTCACCGCACAGGAATTCGGTTACACCCCTCACGGAATCGATTTGCGGGCGGAAAATGTCCGCATCATGTCCAGCCTGGGCATTTCATCTCAATGCATCGAATTGGATCAGTTGCAGCTTGCCGAGCCTTGCGCCGTCATCAGCATGGCGGATGTACTGGAACATATGCCCTATCCGAAAGACGGGTTGCGGCACGCGCACAGGCTGCTTCAAGAACAGGGAGTGCTCTTCGTCTCCATGCCGAATTCGGAAAGCGTGCTCTGGACGGCGATGAACCAGA
>JALHNN010000076.1:1774-8761 GCA_022843505.1 Sulfuritalea sp. | reverse complement strand
TCCATCATCATGCGTTTGAACACGAACTGATTGCCTTTGCCGATCCGCCGATCCTGAATCACAAGGCTCAATTCGCGCTCGGTCCCAGGCAGCCCATAGGAGAGTTCCTGCTCCTCGCGCACGATCACCAATCCGGCCAGCCCTCGATATACCTGAGCACCGGTCAGACCGTGAGGATGCGGGTGATAGAGATAGGTACCCGCGGGGTTGCGCACGGTGAATTCGTAGATGTACTCGCCGCCTGGGCCAACGGCGAATCTCGGATGGCCGTCGGCGGCTTCCGGTACGATCATGCCGTGCCAATGAACGATGCTCGGCTCCGTCAAGCGGTTGCGAAATTCGATACGTACCCGCTCGCCCCGTCGCAGTTCCAATGTCGGTCCGAGATAGCCGGTTGCCGCCTTTAGGGCATCCGCGCGACCGTGCAGCACTTGGCCGGTGTAGCGCAACACCTCGGTCGCGTCGCCCGGCCAGATGGGCAGCCTCGCCGCTGCTGCGGTAAGCCTCAGGATGAGGTCAGGCTCATCCGCCGCCCGGGCGCGGTGCAGCGGAAGCAGGCCGGCAACCATTCCGGCGCCGGCGCCAAAAGCTTTCAGTACCTTGCGACGTGTCCACATAATCCGTTCGTCCTTTACTGTCCCGGCGGGCTCAGGGGCCGGCGCCTGCCTTCATGTACTTGCGAATTTCCGCCACCGAAGGCGGCGCATCCCATTCGGCTAGCCCAGTCCGTCGCCAGATCTCGCGACCGTCGCGATCCACCAGCAGCGTCGTCGGAACGCCAATGATGCCCAGTGCAGATGTAATGTTTGCCGTGGAATCGAAGTAAAGCGCAAGCGACTTGATCTCGTGCTGGCGATAGAACTCACGCACCGGCTGCTGATTGCTATCGATGGACAGAGCCACGACTTCAAAATCAGGACCGCCGAGCTTCGACTGCAGCTTGTCGAGTGCGGGCATTTCCTTGCGACAAGGGACGCACCATGTCGCCCAAAGGTTCAGCAGCACCACGCGGCCACGAAAATCGGCCAGCGTTAGCGTCTCGCCCGCGCCATTCTGGAATTGGATTACCGACAGTTGTCGAATTTCGGTGTGTGCTTCGCCAGGAGCTGACTGCGTTCCGAGGAGCGTATAGACGGCCAAGCCGGTTCCGATCAGCAGGGTGCCGGCCGCCAGCGCGACCCACTTTCGCGTGATGCGCCACTTACGCCGGGGACCTTGCGCTAACTCGTCGACGTTCATGCTCATTTCCGCAATCGCTCAATCATTGGTGTCAGCTTCTCCCGCACAAACTCGGGCGTAAGGGGGCCAATATGCTTGTAGGCAATACGCCCATCGCGGTCGATCACGAAGGTTTCCGGCACTCCGTACACACCCCAGTCAATGCCCACGCGGCCGTCCACATCAGCTCCCGTCCGTGTGTAGGGATCACCCCATTTATCGAGCCAAGCCGCCGCGTCGTCTGGTTTGTCCTTGTAGTTGAGCCCGTGTATCGGTACGACCTGGCGGCGCGCAAGATCGACGAGGATGGGATGTTCCTCGCGGCACGCGACGCACCAGGACGCGAATACATTAACCAAGGACACCTCTCCCTTGAGATCACGGGTCGCCAAACCAAGAGTGCGCCCTTTCACGGACGGCAGATCGAACGCCGGGACGGCCTTGCCGATCAGCGGCGAGGGAATCTCGCGTGGATTGAGGAACAGGCCCACTCCCAGAAGTGCAGTCAGGACGCCAAATAAGGCGAGCGGAACTACGAACCTTGACTTCCACAGCCCCCTGGATGGCGATTTTGGTGATGAAAGGGATACATCCGGGATGCGCGACGTGCTCATTGGCAGGAGCTCCGAATGAACGCGGAGATTTCTACCGGTTCCGAGAAAATCACCTGGGCACGGTCCCCAACCATTCCATTGCCCACTATTACGGGTTGCCCCTTGAGTGGGCCGCGTGCGGATGAGTCGGTCTTGAAGCGCAGATTGAATTCCCAGAACGGGTGGGGTTCGCCATCGCCGAGAGTCACGTAGTAGGTGTCCAGACAATATCTAATGGCGGTAACCCGCTGCCGGGGATCCAGCTTTTTGAGATCGGGCAATGGCGGCGTACCGGGAACTCCAGTCGGTGCCTTGCCCGCGGACACAGCCCGCAAGTAAGCCGTCAGGTCACCGCGAGCGCGGGCGTCCGGCAAACCGCGAAACGCCATTGCGTTTCCGGGAATCATCGCGGCAGGATTACGCAGCCAGTCGTCGAGAGTCTTGTCGCTCCAGACAACCCCCGACTTTTCCAGCGCCGCCGAGTAACGATGAAATCCTTCGGCCGTTCCGGCACGTCGGCCGAATATGTTTGCCAAGCTTGGACCCGTACGATGGTCACCCATATTAAGTGAATGGCAGCCGGCACAGGTACGAAACACCTCAGCACCGCGCGTCGCATCGCTAGCCGCCAAAGCGGGGGTCGAGGCGAGTAGAAAGAGGACAAGAGCTGTGTTGATATGAGGTTTTGTCACGACAAATCTCCTGGATTGAGGGTCACTTCATTCGGCGCCGAGTTCGGCAACATGCGCCGTCGCGAAAGGACCAGCGTCGCGGCCGGCACGATCAGCCATTGCAGAAGCGGGGAAAGGCCGATCGGCACAAATGGCAGAATGGGCATCCATTCAGAATACGTCCAGCCCGCGCTTATCGCGGTATTCATCCATTCGCTCAAGGCCGTATAAGCGAGACCGAGAGCAATGGAGATACCGCCGATACGTGTCCAGCGCCAATCACGCAGAGTTCTGGCACGGGTGACGATGAGTGCGCTCAGCAGCGCGCTGGTACCAATGAGAATGTCGCCCACTGTGCAATGAAACACGGCGAAGGTAATGTAGATCGCAGGCGCCTCGAACCACAGGGTATAGAGCGGTAACTGCGCGACCTCCCACAACAGGTTCAGCGCAGCGAGAATTGGCAGGTAGCGCACCAATACAAAACGCCACACATCGGCGTTGCTACACCATACGTCTCTGGCGGGATAACGATACTGGTCAATCATGGCGACCTGCCTGTTCAAGGCGCGCGTCCAGCACTGGCAGCTTTAACTGGACGACATGCTGTTTCCCGTCGGCTCCGATTACGGTGAGACGCAGGTCTACGCTGCCGCCTGCACGCAAGGGATGTTTCAGCCCCGCGAGCATCAGATGAACGCCGCCGGGCACCAACCTGACTTCCTGGCCTGCCGGAAGGTCCAGCGAGTCCAATTGCCGCATGCGCATAATGTCGTCTCGCATCGACATGGAGTGGAACTGGACTGCTCCTGCCGCATCGGACTCCGCCGAAACAATCCGGGCTGCTGCCCGACTCCTGATCGTCATATACGCCGCAGCAACGCCTTGGCCCGGTACGGTTGCAAGCGCTCTAGCATCGCGCACTTGAAGCCCTTCCTCGGCTAGTGCGAGCGTGGCAACGGCCAACGCCACAATACCGAACAAATATCTCCTGAATCCTGGTTTCCACATTCTCTGGTGACCTCGTCGCCGCAGGTAAGAACCGTCGACCAATGCGCAAGAACTAGCTCACGCCACCTTGCGCTGGGAAACGCCGCATGGTGTGTCGTCGAGTCAAGGCGGACAAACCGGTGACGTCGGTCGAAACCGGTACGTCGACGCGGAATCTCCGCCTTACAACGGTTTAGAGAATGCGGGGAGGTCGCCAGACCCCGGAAGGGTCGAGGGCAGTAATGTGGGCGATTGCCCTTGGGTACAAACGAAGGTGAAACGTCACGGAGGATTCACGGTTAGCGGATGCCTGAACAAGACTTGCGCTGCGGCAATCTCCGCTGACACTGCACAACTTTGAGCAAGCGTCGTCTGCCGCGTCACCGTGGCCGTCCATACTGTCACAGCATGAGCCGGCCATTGACGCCGCTTCGGCGCCGATGGTGTGCTTTTTTGCTGGGCAGTCGTCGTGCACACCCACAGAGCCCATGCCATAGACGGGGATGGCAACGCTCAGGAAAAGGGCTAGAACAAGACGCCAAACATGCATGGTCAAATTTGTTTCCGAGTTGTTGTTGCGACCAAACGAGTCACACCAAGTCTAGCAGAGACATTACTCAATGGGCTTCCGCCGGTTGCGCAAAAATGGTGCGAATTTCGCACTAAGAGACATAACGGAAATCGATAAGTTCCACTTTAAGTCTGGTTCAGCAGAAAAACCTTCGATTGCGGCCATCAAGTGAGATGTCTGGTAATAATAATAATGTGAAGACTAACGCCGCCAGTGGTCCAGGAAAAGCAAGCACATCAGAAATCAGACTTAACTCGCTTGCCGGTGGCGTTGTTTATTGAGGCGCCAAACTGGCAAGAACGGAATCAGCTGTACGGGTTCGAAGTAGGTGCTAAAATCCCGCCGCGATGCGTACCTTGATATCCCTCCTCCTCTCACTAGCACTGACCGTGAACACGGCATACGCTGCGGTTCTCGGCGTCTACGATGTGGCTGATCATCGGGTCGGGGATGTTACTGGCGAGATCCAGGAAGCGCATCTTGGCCACCACAAGCACGGAACAGCACCTAGCAAAGCGCAAGGTTCCGGTTTGGCTGCCGATGGCTACACCGCAGAAATGCAGGACCAGCCAAATGGAACGTTGTCGTCCGCAGATCATTGTCACGCGCATTCAACGCTCGTTGCCTTGGAAGCTTTTTATCGCGTGCAGGCGTTTCATGCTGCCAGCAGTACGGTCCTTGTGCTGAAGGGCGGGTCGGTGCCGTCAATTGACCCCGAACGGTTTGAAAGACCCCCAAGGGGTGCGCTCGCCTGATCCGGCGGGACGCGTTCCTACTTCTCCCCTGCGAGTGGCATCAAAGACCGCGTAATGCGGTAGTTCGCCACTGCAACGCCCCGTCGGAATCCTGTTGATCAACTTTTCTGTTGAGGATTTCGATGTTCAAAATTCAGTACGACTTGGGTCGGTGCGCGCTGTCATTGCTGATGACGGCTATCGTTGCGGGGCAGCCTGCGCTTGCTTCCTCCGAATACCCTGCGGATACGGCCGCACCATCCGCCGCGAGACTTGTGCCAGCTTCCGATGTGTCGGCCCCGATTACGCTAACGCGCGCGTGGCACCTGGCCGAAGCGTCAAACCCCGCGCTCAGGGAAGTTCGGGCGCGCCTGGCGGCGGCCGATGGCGAGCTTGCCGACGCACGCGGTTTGCTCTGGAACAATCCGGAAATCGCAATTGAACGCGGGCGACGGCGGGTTCCCGTTCCCGGACCCGGCGATGATCGGCAGAGTGAATGGCTGGTCGGAGTTACACAAACACTGGAAATCGGCGGCCAGCAGGGCTTTCGGCGCGATGCCGCCGAACAGGAGCGGCAGGCGCTAAACGAACGCGTCGCGACAATGCAGGCTCAGGTTCGAGCCAACGTATCAAGGCAGTTTTTTCGCGTAGTGGCGCTGCAAAATCGAGCCTCGGTCGAGGCCGAACTGGTCCGCGTGATCGGTGATGCCGCGGCTGCTGCGGGGAAACGATTTGATGCCGGCGAAGATACGCTGCTGGACAGGAACCTCGCCGAGGTCGAACTCGGACGTGCGAACAATCAGCGAGCGCTGGTGGATGAGCAACTCATTCAAGCCCGCGCCGAGTTGGCAGAAAGCATTCAGTGGATGGCGGACGTTTTGCCCGAGGTCCAGGGAGACCTTCCGTCTGCCGCACCACTTCCCTATTCACTTGATACGTTGCTGACGTCCGCGGCCGGGCTCCCACGACTGCGTGCGTTGGAGTCTCAGGAGAACGCGGCGCGCAGCCGCCTGGGCCTAGAGCGAGCCGCGACAACGCCGGATGTGACGATTGGCCTGTTCTCGGGTCGCGATGGACCCGACGGCGCACGTGAAAACGTTACCGGCGTCTCCATCTCGCTGCCGCTGCCGTTGTTTCGTCGCAACGCCACCGGAATTGGCAAGGCCAGCAGCGATTTAACTCTCGCTCAGATCGAGCGCCAGGCGGCACATCGGGATGTGCGCGCGGCGGTACTTTCATTGTGGCAGCGCCTTGACAATCAGACCCGGCGCGTCAGCCGGCTGGATCAGACCGTCGTGCGTTCGCTTCAGGAGAACCAACGGCTGTCACTGAGCGCCTATCGCGCAGGGGAAATCAGCCTCACCCAGTTGTTGCTGGCGATTCGCCAGGTGCTGGATACCCGCCGCGAGGTTTTGGATGCCGCAACCGAAATGGTGTTGACGCGTATTGACCTGGAGCAGGCTTCCGGGTGGATCGCACCGCAATAGGTCGGTGATCCCAGCCTGGAACATCGAACTTCATACAGAACAATTGGCTACCAAAGGTAACTTGATGAAAAATACACAGTCCACAAAAATTGCCCTGCTTGTCACGCTGGGCTTGTCTGCGTTGTTGCTTGCGGGTTGCGGCCAGAAGGAGGCGCCACCGGCGACGGTGGCGGCGGCAAAACAGGCGATCGAACCAAGTCCTACCGCGCTTGCCGCCGAAAAAAAGGATGCCCACGGTGACGAACACGGTGGCGCAGAACCGATCAAGCTGACCGCTGAGGAAATTCGGTCGGGTGGCATCACAGTCACTGAATTGCATGAGCAGGAGATCGGCGAGCAACTTACGGTTACCGCCACAATTCGCCCGAATCAGGAGCGCATTGCGCACGTGGCGCCGCGGGTGCCGGGCCGGATCGTCAAGGTCAGCGCCCGCCTGGGCGAGCAGATCAAGGCCGGGCAGACGTTGGCCGTGCTCGACAGTCTGGAAGTCGGTGAAGCGCACTCGGCGTACCTCCAGGCAAAGACACAACTGGCGGTGACCAAGGCCGACTTCGAGCGGGCCGAGAAACTCCATGGCGACCAGATCATCGCGCAGAAGGATCATCTGCGCGCCCACGCCGAATACGAGAAGGCGAAGGCGTCATCCGCGGCAGCCGGCGACAAGCTGCGCATGCTGGGCGTGAACGCCAGCCCCGCGACCACGGGACCCGCCGTTTCCACGTT
>JALHNN010000076.1:0-1764 GCA_022843505.1 Sulfuritalea sp. | reverse complement strand
GAGGCACATCTCTTCGAGAAGGACATCCGCCGCATCAAAGTCGGCGCCGACGCTACGGTGGTGGTGGCAGCCTATCCGGACGAGACCTTCCGTGGCCGGGTGACGTATATCGCCGCATTTCTCGACAAGGAAACACGAACAGTGCAGGCACGCGTGGAAATTTCGAACGCAGATGGGCGGCTCAAACCGGAAATGTTCGCCACGGTGGCGATCAGCGCCAAAACTACGTCGGCAACGGAAGGCACCGCGAAGGCACTGCAGGTGCCGACGGCGGCCATCGTCTTGATGGACGGAACGCCGACTGTATTTGTTGAAGACGAAGACGGGTTCGAACCCCGCACCGTCGTGCTGGGCGAGAAGCTTCGTGAGCGCGTCGTGATCAAGGACGGATTGGTGGCGGGCGACCGCGTGGTGACCGCTGGCGCCTACGGTATCAAAGCTCGGATCATGAAATCCCAACTTGGCGCAGGCCACGGACACTGAGGGCCTCGCCATGCTGAACCAAATCGTTGATATCTCGCTGCGCTACAAGTTACTTGTGCTGCTGGCGTTTGCGCTAGTGGTTTTCTTTGGTATCCGGGCCTTTCTTACGGTGCCCGTGGATGCCTTTCCGGACGTCACGCCGAATCAGGTTAACGTTTATACCGAGTCGCCAGGGCTGGCTGCCGAGGATGTCGAGCAACTGCTGACCACGCCGATCGAGGCGGCCATGGCCGGCTTGCCCGGCGTTGAGCAGATTCGCTCGGTTTCCCTCTTTGGCTTGTCCTATGTCGGCGTCTATTTCAAGGACGATGTTGATATCTACTTCGCCCGGCGGCTGGTGGGCGAAAAACTGCTCGAAGCGAAGGAACGCCTGCCGCAAGGGTATGGCGAGCCAGCGCTCGGCCCCAACAGTTCCGGCCTGGGCCAGGTGTTCTGGTACACCGTGGAGTCCGCGGACGAAAAGCTGTCCGCCATGGACTTACGCACGCTGCACGACTGGAGCGTTCGCCTCATGCTGCGTACGGCCCCCGGTGTGGACGACGTCACCACGTGGGGTGGCCAGGAAAAGCAGTATCAGGTGCAGATCGATCCGCAGAAACTGATCAAGTATCAACTCACTTTCAGGGCGGTGATGGAAGCCTTGACGGCCAACAATCGGCAGGTCGGTGGCCAGTATCTCAACATCGGGCAGGAACAGTACCTGGTGCGTGGAATGGGCTTGGTCACCAATACCACGGACATCGGCAACATCGTTGTTGCCGAACGCGAGGGCGTTCCGATTTACGTACGTGAATTGGCAGAGGTTAAGGAAGGTCCGGCACTGCGCTTTGGCGCGGTGACCCGTGATGGCAAGGAGGTCGCGCTGGGAATAGCGCTCTCACGCATCAACGAAAATGCCAAGGGTGTGGTCGACGCGGTCAAGCAAAAGCTCGATCTGGCGCGCCAAGCGTTGCCGCCCGGGGTCAGCATTACGCCAGTCTATGACCGCACCGAGTTGGTCGACAAGGCCCTCAGTACGGCCGAAAGCGCCCTCGTCGAGGGGTCGATCCTGGTGGCGATCGTGCTTTTCCTGTTTCTCGGCGAGATTCGTTCCGCGATTGTGGTGATCGCCACCTTGCCTTTGGCGATGCTGATTGCGTTCTTGCTCATGCAGTATTTTGGGCTGTCAGCGAACCTGATGTCGCTTGCCGGCCTGGCAATCGGGATCGGCATGATGGTTGATGGTGCGGTAGTGATGGTGGAGAACGCTTTCCGACTGCTTTCCCATCAGACTGGCAAGGC
>JALHNN010000075.1 GCA_022843505.1 Sulfuritalea sp. | reverse complement strand
GTCGTTGGTCGTTTCGGCGGCGTTGCGCGACTGATGCGTCAGGGCGCCGAAGGTGCTGGCGGCCTGATCCAGGGTGATGGCGGCGCCACCGTCCGTCCTGGTGATGAAGCTGGCGGCGCCGCCGACCGTCAGCGTACCGCTGTCGGTGATGGCGCCGGTGGCGGTGGCGGTAAATGTGCCGGTGGTCTGCACGCTGGCCAAGTCCATGGCGGCGGCTTCATGCACGGCAATGTTACCGGCTTCATTCGCCGTATCGGCGAAGTTGCGCGACAAAAGCGTCAGGGCGCCGAAGGTGCTGGCGGGCTGATCCAGAATGATATCCGCGCCGCCGTCCACTTTGGTTTTGAAGCTGGCCGTGCCGCCCACCGTCAGCGTACCGCTGTCGGTGATGGCGCCGAAGGCCACCACGGTCAAATTCGCCCCGGCACCGCTAAGATTCAGCGTACCCAAGTCAACGGTAGTCCCCTTCACGGTTACAGGTCCACTTGTGTCGATGTTTACGCGTCCAACGGCACCATTACCCGTTCCGCCACTTGAAAGTGGGCCCAGCATGTCAATGAAGAGCGCACCACCACCGGTCATGTTGATCTTGTCGGTAGCGGCCATTGAAAACCCGCCGGCGCCAGCCCTGAACTTTACCGTTCCCGTCTGGTCGAGAGTGAGCTCCGCGTCAGTTCCGCCCTTTCCGGCGGTGGTTAGTGCTGCGATCGCTATTGAGTTCGATGCCTGCAAGTCGATATCGGTAGCTGCCCCGAGAGCTTCAAGTGCTCCCGCGCTGACTGACTCGGTTGCACCACCATTTGCGAAGGCGATAATTCCTGGCGTCGTAGTTGAAAACTGTGTGTCGAGCGATCCGGAGCCGGCTGCTGTGTTGGTAATGTTCAAATCGGTCGGATCGAGAAGGAGGCTTCCCCTGGACCCGCTTGAAGCAGTGGTATCCACTTTCCCATCGAAGGCCAGCGCCGTTTTCCCAGAGGTCTCGACATGACCGCCATCACCCGACGTGCTGCCACCACGTGAGAAAATCGACCCGAAGAACCGCGTGATGCCGTCCGCCCATACGACTACCTTACCGCCATCGCCATTACCCACGGCATCGGCATTGATCGTTACATCCTTGCCGACATAAGTGGCGGTCGCGTTCTGCTCCGGCCCCTTGCCCTGCCAGTTGCCGCCGATAAGCGCCGTACCACCAGCGCCGACTCCTGAAACGTCCAGCTTTGCATGCCCGAACAGCCCAACCTTGTCGCCGAGAACCTTCACGGTGCCACCGGCCTGACCGTTTGCGGTGCCCGATGCATCCAGCGTGCCGGTAATACTGACGACGCCTGAATTGCCTCCGCCTAACCAGATTTCGCCGTTGCGGCTTTCGAGGCCACGCGCCCGAATCACGCCCTCGTTGTTGAGTACGGTTGAAAGCAGGGCATCCTTGGCCTGCGCATTCATGACGACACGGCCACCATCGGCGGCAATGAGCCCGCTGTTGCCGGCACGTGCGCCCGCTTCGGCAACATCGACCTGGAAGCTCAGCAGGCCGTCGTGATCGAAGTCCAGATTCACTTTCCCGCCCGCAGCAAGGCCGACGCTGCCACCGGTGGCGGTGATCGTGCCGCTGTTGGAAACCTGCGGTGCGATCAGTGCGACGAACCCGCCGTTGGCCGCATTGATCACGCCCTGGTTGGTCACTGCACCAGCAGCGCCGGCATTTTCGAAAACGTACTTCCCGGCGAGGAAATTGGCATCCGATATGCCAAGCGATGAGGCGACGAGTCCGCCCACATCGACCTGGGCCCCTGGCGCAAAGAGAATGCCACCCGGATCGACGAGGAACACGTTGCCGTTCGAAGTCATCTGGCCGAGAATTGTCGAACCATTTCCACCCAGCACACGGTTGAGTATTACGGCGGATGCGTCAGGTTGATTGAAATTGACCCGCGCCTGGCTACCGATGTTGAAGCTGTTCCAATTGACGATCGCGGTGTTCGACGACTGGTTCACGTCCATCCGCGCACCGGCACTGGAGATTCCTGCCTGACCGGCGACGACCTGTCCTCCGGTCGGCAAGGCTGTCGCGGGAATGTCTGCGGCGACCCCACTACCTGCGCCCATCGCCAGTGCGGCGGTGATCAATACTGCAGCCGATGTCCGCTTGCCGGAGGCGCGGGCAAATTCGGCAACGGCGACCCAGCTGCCGCGCAATTCGCTCCAGACCAGTCGATAGGCGCGATTCATGGTGGCGTGCTTGAACATGGCTAGGTTCCTTTGCTAAAGCCGCCGTCCGCATCGGGGCGGCGCTGGCCTGACGGGCCTGCGGTCATTGAACCGCCAGGCCACAAGTATTCGAATTCAGAAAAACTTGCTGAACTGCATGTAAAAACGCGGGTAGCGCAGCAGGTGATCGGCGGTCGCCTTGGATGTGTCGCGAAACGCCAGCGTAGCCCGCAAGTACCAGTTGTTCGGAACTTCCCAGTTGAGACCGAACCCGCCTCCGGCCACACGGCGCATGGTCGCCGCGTTAGCCGCCTTGTCGGCCGCCGTCGGCAACTTGATCAGCGTCGAGCGTCCAAAATCGTAGAACCCGGTCAGTACCATGCTTCCAGGAAGATCCTCCTCGAAGGGCATGCGATAGCGCATCTCAAAAGTTCCGAAGAAACCCTCATCACCAGCGCCTTCGCCCTGGGGGTAGGCACGCACCGCGTTGGGCCCGCCAAGGCTGAATTTTTCACTTGGGTCCAGGTTCTTGTTTGTGAACTGCTGGCTGAAAGATCCGTAGACAGCTACCCGGTCAGCCACTGCCTGCAGGCGCGAAACTGTGATGTTGGTCTTCCCATAGATCCCCGCCGTTTTGCGACCTGCCTGGTCAGCGGCCAATAACGCGCCGGTCCCGAACTTCAACTCACCCAAGGTATAGGCAATGTTGAAAACATTGATGCCACCACCGCCAATGCGATCGCGGAAGTCGCCGGACAGGCTCAAGGAATTGACCGGGGTCTTCTTGAAGTTCTCGGCACCGGTTGCGAGCTGTATGTCATAGTACTCGCGGCGATCATGCTGCGCGATCAGCAGCAGATTGGTGTTGCGCGAGCGGACGATCGGATGAATGGCCGTGACTGATGTCACGTATGCCGCGCCATTGACCTTCAGCGGGTCGAACAGCGGCGTCCCGAGCCGATAGTTCAGGTCCGAAATCGCGGCACCCACCTTGGTGCCCCAGGGGCCGAGAGGGAACAACAAAGACGCGCGGGCAAAGCGCAGGTTGCCGTCGATGGCATTGCTACCCCTGACGCTGATTAGCTCACCGCGCCCGAACAGGCCGTTGGCATCCATGCCGGCGCCGGCGCGGTGGATGCCCGTGTATACCGAGCCGTTGGCGTCGAAATCGAAATTGGCGTCGAATTTCTTGCCCGCAGTCACCTTGATGGTCAGGTCTGCGGTTCCCGCGGTGGTGCCAGGTGCGAAGCTGCTGGTGGCGATAATGCCGCGCAGGTCATGGATCTGAAACAGGGCCCGCTCTACGTCGGCAGTGCGGATCAGCCCCCCCTCCTCGAGCGATCCGACATACGACTGCAGCAGGTCGCGATCCACGTTCACCGCGGCATCTATTTCGAGCCTAACCTTGCCGAGTCGCCCTTCGAGCACTCTCAACTCAACGATGCCATCGACGATCTTCTGTTCCGGCACCACCACGTCGGCGAGAAAAAAACCGAGGCCGGCGAGATTGCGCTTGATTGATGCGGCGGCATCGAGCAGATCCTGAAACCTTTTGTCAGGCCCGATGAATGGAGCGAGGTCCTCGGACATCTGGTCGGGCGAGGCGACCGTCATTCCGACGATGCGAAAGCCCTTGATCTCCAGCCGCAGTCCTTCCACATCCGCAACGGCCCGCGGCCGGGATACCCTGTCTTCAATGGTCGGCCCGCTGTCAGGCCTTAGCTGGGGCTGCGGCACCGTCTGGATTATCCGGCCGGGAGTGGTGGCCTCTTTCTGTTCGGTCGTCTGACCGTACGCGACGCCCGACGCCAGCGAAAGAAAAATGCAGAACAGCCGGAGAACCGGGAGATCGCCGGTGTATCCACGTCTGCAGTACCGCAGCGTCAGCATGATCCGATATGCGCTTTCCGGCCGTCCCGGTAGCAACCGGCCAGCTCTTTGCCTTGCCATGAAACAACCTTGGCCAATCGGTGAATTAGGAACACAAACCCACTTGTATTGTTCTTTTGCCGATTCCGCCCCCTCTATGGATTGTAACTCGCCATACTCGAAAATACACAGGACAAGGACGAGGTTTTTTGGGGCTGCGGGATTGCTCAGTAACCGCGGGAAGGCAAGCGAACGGAGGGCCGATAGCCGAGATCTTCGGCTTTCTTCTCATATTTCGCCGCGTCAGCAATCAGGCCGCCATAATTGTAATGTTCGGCGAGTTCCCAACTCGCCCGCGCATCCCCCAGTTCAGCGGAAAATCGCAGCCATTGTTCCATTCGCCTTGAGTTCGCCGGTGCCCCCGACTGCCCCACCCTGTAGGCCTGCGCGATCCGGTATGAGGCCTGTTTGTCGCCACGCACCGCCAGGCGGACCAGGGCCCGGAAATCCGCATCGCCCTCCGGGTGCGTAAATAGATCGGCCGACAGACCTGCCGACCGCTGTACCTCAAGAACTCGCCGGGCATCAGTTGCGATTTGGCGGAACTCCTCAATAAGGATATCGTTCGAGAGTTCCGTTTCGCACGCCTCGGCCAATTGCACGATGCGTGCCGGCTGCAAGGTCGCCTCGATCCGTGCCTTGCATGCCTCGGCGCGAAGTGTTTGAGTCTCGCTGTTCATGCCCGGGTGAAGGGGCGTCGTCCGTTTGCCAGTCGAGGCCTTGCGGGGAGTCGCAGCACGTTTTCTTGCGGGCGCGTTTCGCTGTTCCTTGCCTTTGCCAGCAATCTGGCCCTTGGCAAGGGATTTTTGCGACCCCTTGCCAAGGATGGCTTTGCCAACAACTCCGGGACTCTTCGCGGCCGTTGCAGGCGGCTTGCCAAGCTGCTTTCCGGAGCGCGACATTCCCGCAGCTTCACCGGGAACACCCATGGCACTTGCCTGCCCGCAGGCCACCAAGGTCATCGAAAGCACCGTCAAGAGACAACAAGTCCACACCGATTTGCCCGGCGCTACATGGGACGGGAGAGCAAAGCTCATGAGGCGCCCGACAACCCGAATGGCGCCAAGCTATTTGAATCAATACCCACGCGTCGCCAACCGGGGCGGCGGCCGATAGCCCAAATCAAGTGCTTTCTTCTCGAACCGCGCCGCGTCGCCAACCTGCCCGCTCTGGTTGTAAATTTCGGAAAGCTCCCAACTCGCGATGCCGTTGCCGAGTTCCGCGGCAAACCGCAGCCATTGCTCGGTGCGCCGCGGAGCTGCAGCAACTCCTGACTTGCCGTCGCGGTAGGCCAGCGCGATCCGGTGCGCGGCATCCTTGTCACCGCGCAGGGCTTTTATCAGGTCGTCGCGATAGTCCCGGTCACCGGTGGTCTCCTCGAACAGATCGCCGGAAAGTCCGGCCGAGCGCTGGCTGTCCAGCGCCTGCCGGGCGCCAGCGATGGTGACGCGAATCTGCTGTTCGTACTCGCTGCCGGGGAAATCCTTGGCGAACTGTTCGCAAAGACGGATCAGCCGTGCCGGCCTGAGCGAGGCCTGGATTACATTCCAACGCTGTTCGAGGAGGGCTGCGTCGACGCCTATTAGCTTTACCCCCTTGCCCCGTTGGCCGCGTATTATTTCCAGATGGCGATTACGGATCACGAAGCGCCCCCGCAGATTGCCGGTGCTTTCGGGAAACTGCGGCGGGATGGTCAATTTCACCTTGTCGAACTCCGCCTTGACACGTGTCTGGCATTCGATGGCCGCGATACGGAAAAGGTCATCGATCGGCGTCACGCCGTTGGCCTCGCGCAGCACGTCGATCAGGGCGCCGGCGAAAAAGGTATTGCGGTCCGGGCTGATCGGCGCCAGGGCCGGACGTCCGGCACGCGTGGCGAAGAACACCAGCATCCCCTCCGGCGCTGAAATCTGGTTGAAGTCGTCGACCCCGCGGCGGATCGACGGATCGGTGCGGCAGGCATCGATCAGCGCAATGCTGATTCCCGGGTAGCGCTGGGGCAGGGCCACGAGGACGTCTTCGTTGAGGCGCAGGGACGAAGCAAGCGCCTTCTCCGAAGACGGGTCCACGCCGGCGGGCACCAGATAGTTGCGTCCGGCCGACTGGAAACCATGCCCACAGAAATAGAAAACCACTGCAACTGAACCCGGCAGGCTGGACTCGCCCGCACTCCTCAGTTCGGCCCCGAACTCGGCCAATACCCGGGCCATCGACAAGGCATCGAGGTCAACATAGTCACGGACCTTGAATTCGTAGTACTCGAGAAGATCCTTGAGATCCCTGACGTTCTTGTGCGCCGGCGCAATGTCCTTGCGGTTCGGATAATCGCGGTTGCCGATGAGCAGGGCGAGCTTGGTGCGAGGAGCATAAATGTCCTGGATCGGCTCGACCGACTGCGCCTGCGCAAAGCATTCCGGCGCAATGGGGAGCGTTCCCAGGGCAAGGGCGGCGCCACCGCCCAACAATAGGCTGCGGCGTGCTGAATTGGGCGGGATTTCAGCCATGGAGAAGGCTTACCAGACCCGCCGCCGATCAGGGCAGGGTGCGTGCCACCCGGAAGCCCAGATTGTCGTGGCGCTCTTCCTTCGAATCACGGTCCCGATAAGCTGTGCGCAACGTCGTCGGCGTGCTGTTCCACGCACCACCGCGAAACACCCGCTCGTTGCAGGAGCCCGACACTCTGGGCACGGCGAGTTCGGGCGCGCCCGCGTAGCCCTCATTCCAGCAATCCTCGACCCATTCCCAGACATTGCCGAGCATGTCGTGCAGACCAAAGGGGTTCGCCGGAAATCGGCCCACCGGCGAAGTATGTGCGAACCCGTCGGAGCAGGCGAACAAGGGGGCGCCGGGCGAAACGGTCTTGTAGGACGAGTCTGCGACGCTGGCATGGCGGCAGGTCGCCGCATCATCGGCTTCGGCCCAGTAGCGTCGCCCGGTACTCCCCGCCCGAGCTGCATACTCCCATTCCGATTCATTGAGCAAACGATACTGTTTTGCCGACTTCTTGCTCAGCCAGGCAGCGTAGGCCTGGGCATCGCTCCAGCTCACACACACAACCGGCTCGTCGTTCTTTTGTTCGAATCCCGGGTTCTGCCAGGTCGCCTTGGGATTCTTGTGGAAGAATCCGCCACGCGTGGAGTGACAACCCGGCTTCGACTCGCGTCCGGTGTCCTTGACGAAATCAGCATACTGCGCACGCGTGACCTCGAACTTGCCAACCGCAAGCGACGCGGGAACCCGTACGCGGTGCGCAGGTTCCTCGTCGAGTTCGCGCATCTTTTCCTTGGGGCTGCTGCCCATGACGTATTCCCCTGCGGGAATCGTCACCAGTTCTGGGCATTCGGCACAGTCCTGTATCACGGTCCCAGGCGACGGTATGGCCCCATTTGGCAACGCGCCCATCGCTGCCGGAGTAGCCGGAGTCGGCAGTACTGCCGACGGTGCCGCCATGCTGAGTTGCGTTGGCGCATCGGCTGCCGGTCGCATCGCCGGACGCGCCGTCGCCGGGACGGTTCCGCCCAGTTTCTGCACCATCCAGCGGGCATAGGCGGCCCGTTTCGCCCCGGAGAATCTTTCCAGGTAGCCTATGTAGTCGGCCGGATTGCGGCTGTCCTTGATGCGCTCCCAGAAGGCGCTCTCCTGGACCGGGTCATAGGCTATGGGCGCCGCTTCAGCCTCGGCCTCATGCCGGGCGGCGGTCTGTTGCGGCAGCGGGCGCCGCATCGCCGCGATATCCTCGGCGACATCGAAATAGAAACTGCCGATCACCGAACTCGAGGTCCACGGCACCTGCTCGCCGTTGGTGTCCTGCACCACCCCGGTGCGAACGCGACCGAACACGCGGTCGATGTCGGAGTCTGGCGCTTCCAGCGAGCGCAACAAATGCTTTGTATAGAGTCCGTTGCGGCCGGTACCGTCCGCGGCGGTGGAACCCGGCGAGGTCGCATATGCGATGAAAGTGCCCTTCTCGGCACGTCCCACGTTCATCACGCCGAGTCCCTTGCTGATCGTCTTGCGCGACTGCTGCAGGGGGTTGTTGCGGCAGGCATCGAGGATGACGATGTTGATCCGGTTGCCGGCTTCAGCCATCCGCGAAAGGACATATTCGGCACTGACGGACTTGAAACTGACGTCCGCTTCACTGTCGAAACCGACATCGACCGGAAGCAGGAAATTCTGGTCCTTGAGCTGGATGCCGTGCCCGGCGAAGAAGAACAACCCTATGCCGCCCTTCTGCAGGTGCTTGGCGAACACATCCACGGCCTCCTTGAGGCCACGCTCGCCGACGTTTTCCCGAACCAGTACGTTGAAGCCCTGCTTTTCGAGGGCGGCGGCAAGGTCGCTGGCATCGTTCGCCGGGTTGTCGAGCGGTGCCGTACGGTAATCCGAATTGCCGATGATCAACGCAACGCGCGCTTCCTGGGGCTTGGGCCGCGCCGCCCGGTCCTGGGCCAGCGTGCCGCCGCCCGTGGCAAAGCACATCAGCGCCACGCCGAGAAACAGGGCGCGCGCGACGGCGGCCAGGGGCGAATGGCGTATCGATTGGGTATTCGCGCGCTCTTGCATGGTCAGACCATCAATTCGGAATTGCCCAGATTATCAACTTAACAAACAATTATCCCACCCAAACCGCAAATATCAACAACTCAAGCGCTTTCGACTCCGTCCAGCGG
>JALHNN010000074.1:2739-8892 GCA_022843505.1 Sulfuritalea sp. | reverse complement strand
CATGGCCGCCGGCATCATCGACCACGAGTGCGGCACGCGCGACATGCGCCGCATCAACGGCATGTGGAAGTACATGCCGCATACCGCCGTGCTGGCCATGGTGGCGGCAGCGGCGATGGCCGGCGTGCCGCTGTTCAACGGATTCCTGTCGAAGGAGATGTTTTTCGCCGAGGCGCATGCCGCGGCGGCGGACTGGCGCGTCGGCATCTTCCTGCCGGCCGCGGCGACCTTCGCCGGCATCTTCGCCGTCGCCTATTCGCTGCGTTTCATCCACGATGTGTTCTTCAACGGCGAACCGATCGACCTGCCCAGGACCCCGCACGAACCACCGCGCTGGATGAAGGTGCCGGTCGAGATCCTCGTCGTCATCTGCCTGCTGGTCGGCATGTTTCCGGCGCAAACGGTGGAACCGCTGCTGGCGGTGGCTGCCGTCGCGGTGCTGCAGGGTCCGCTGCCCGAGCACGACCTGGCGATCTGGCATGGTGTCAGCCCGGCGCTGTGGATGAGCGTGATCGCGCTCTTCGGCGGCGTGCTGCTCTATCTCGGCCGCAAGCCGCTGTTCCGGCTGCATGATCGCTTTGCCGGACGACTCGACGCCCGCGCGATCTACGAGCACGCGCTCGAGAGCGTGCTTGGTTTTGCCCGAGGCGTGCTCGAACGGCTGGAAGCGATCGGCCTGCAGCACCAGGCGGCGGTGCTGGTGCTGGCGGCCCTGGTGCTCGGTGCCGTGGGCATGCTCGACACAGAGGCGGCGCTGACCGGCTCGCGGCCGCTGCTGCCGGTCGATGGGGTCAGCCTGCTGGCCGCGCTGGTGCTGATCGGCGCCACGCTGGCGGTCACCGTGCTGCACCGCCAGCGGCTGACGGCGCTGATTATCGTCGGCGCCGTAGGCCTGATCGTCGCGCTCGCCTTCGTCAAGTTCTCGGCGCCCGATCTGGCGCTGACGCAACTTTCGGTCGAGGTCGTCACCATCGTCCTGCTGCTGCTGGCGCTGTACTTCCTGCCGGCGGAAACCCCCGCGGAGTCATCAAAAGGTCGACGCTGGCGAGACGGCGTCCTGGCCGTGCTGGCGGGGGGCGGGGCGGCGGCACTGGCCTGGGCGGTGCTGACGCGGCCGACCGGTAATTTCGCCGCCTGGTTCCTCGACAACAGCGTAGCGGGCGGCGGCGGCACCAACGTGGTTAACGTGATCCTCGTCGATTTTCGCGGCTTCGACACCTTTGGCGAAATTACCGTCCTGGCCATCGCCGCGCTGGGCATCTTCGCGCTGCTTGAAAATCTGCGCCTCGCCTCCCCCTTGCGTGACGAAGCCGGCCGGGGCTGGGACAGCGACAGACATCCGGTGATCATGGCGACGTTCACACGTCTGCTGTTGCCGCTGGCCTTGCTGGTGTCGGTCTTCATCTTTCTGCGTGGTCACAATCTGCCGGGTGGTGGCTTCATCGCCGGGTTGATCACCGCCATCGCGCTGATCGTGCAGTACCTTGCCAATGGCGTTGCCTGGACCCACGCGCGCCTGCCGGCGCATACCCATCCGTGGATTGCCGCCGGCCTGGCCATCGCCCTGCTGACCGGCCTGGGGAGTTGGCTGTTCGGCCGGCCTTTCCTCACCTCGACCTTCGGCCACCCCGTTCTGCCGGTGATCGGCGAACTGCCACTGGCTTCGGCAATGGCCTTCGACCTCGGCGTTTATCTGGTCGTCGTCGGCGCCACCCTGCTGATCCTTATCAACCTCGGCATGGCGCACGCCGTCAGTCATGACGAAGCGTCGGCCAGGGAGCCCACATGGAAGCCCTGATCGCGCTGTCCATCGGCGTGCTGACCGGCTGCGGTGTCTACCTGGTGCTGCGCGCGCGCAGCTTTCCCGTGGTGCTGGGGCTGACCCTGATGTCCTATGCGGTAAATCTCTTCCTCTTCGCCACGGGCCGGCTCGTGATCGGCCAGCCGCCGGTGATCGGCGGCGGCACTTACACCGACCCGCTACCGCAGGCGCTGGTGCTGACCGCCATCGTCATCGGCTTCGCCATGACGGCCTTTGTCATCATGCTGGCGCTGCGCGCACGTGCCGAACTCGGCAATGACCATGTGGATGGCGAACGATGAACGCACATCTGCCCATCCTGCCGGTGCTCGCGCCCTTCGCCGCCGCCGTGCTGCTGCTGGCAATGCGCGGCCTGCCGATGGCGACGCGGCGCTGGATCGCCGTGATCTCGGTGCTGGCGCAGATCGCCATCGCTGTCGGGCTGCTGATGGCCGTGGCTGAAGGCGAGATCCTCGTCTATCGCCTCGGCGACTGGCCGGCGCCCTGGGGCATCGTGCTGGTTGCCGATCCGCTGGCGGCCTGGCTGATGCTGACGACGACCCTGCTGGCACTATTTGCGGTGATTCATGCCGGCGATGGCACCGACCGCCAGGGTCGGCATTTCCACGTGTTGTTCCAGATGCAGTTGTTCGGCATCGCCATGGCCTTCCTGACCGGCGACCTGTTCAATCTCTTCGTCGCCTTCGAGATCCTGCTGATTGCCTCCTACGGCTTGCTTTTGCACGGCGGCGGCGCAGCGCGGGTGCGCGCCGGCCTGCACTACGTGATCCTCAACCTGATCGGCTCGACGCTGTTCCTGTTCGCGGCCGGTCTGATCTACGCCAGCCTTGGCACGCTCAACATGGCGGATATCGCGCGTCAGGCGGGCAGCGTCGGCGCCGAGAACCTCGGCCTCGCACGCACCGGCGGCCTGCTGCTGTTCGCCGTGTTCGCCCTCAAGGCGGCGCTGCTGCCGCTGTTCCTCTGGCTGCCCGGCGCCTATGCCAATACCGCGGCGCCGGTGGCCGCGCTGTTCGCCATCATGACCAAGGTCGGCGCCTACGCCCTGCTGCGCGCCGACACCCTGATGTTCGGGCCCGATTCCGGCGCGCTGGCGGGACTTTACGAAACCTGGCGCCTGCCGTTGGCCCTGGCTACACTGGCCGCCGGCATGATCGGCGCGCTGGCGGCGCCCAATCTGGCCCGCCTCGCGGCCTGGCTGGTGATCGCCTCGATCGGCCTGCTGCTGACGGCGTTCTCCTTCGGCACCGCCGGCATCGCCGCCGGCCTCTACTACCTGCCGCACAGCACCTTCGCCGCCGCGCTGCTGTTCCTGCTGGCCGAGGCGCTCAGGCGTCGCCGTCACGCCAGCGCCGACTTTTTCACGCCGGAACGCGATCTGCGGCGCCACGCGCTGTGGGGCGGGCTGTTCTTCTTCGCCGCCGTGGCCGCCGCCGGCCTGCCGCCGCTTTCCGGCTTCCTCGCCAAGTTCATGATCCTGCGCGCAGCCTCGGGGCCGGTTTGGGTGGCGGTGCTGCTCGCCGCGCTGTTCGGCACCATCGCCCTGGCGCGCGCCGGCAGCGCGCTGTTTTTCAGTACTCGCACGGTTGAGATACCACCTGCGGATGCACCCCCGGTACTGGTCGATCAACGCCCCGGCGAGTTGCCCGATCCGCCCAGTGCGCCACGCGAACTGACGGCAATCATCGGCCTGGCCGGCCTGATCCTGGCACTGACCTTCGCCGCCGGCCCCGCGGCGCAATTCACCGACCGGATCGCGCAACAGCTTTCCACCCCCGGGTCGTATGTCCATGCGGTGCTCGGAGGGGAAAGATGAAGCGCTGGCTGCCGCATCCGCTGCTCACCCCCGTGCTGGCCATTGTCTGGCTGCTGCTCAACAACAGTCTGGCGCTTGGCCAGATTCTGCTGGGCCTGCTGCTGGGCTGGGCCATTCCGTGCTTCACGCTGGCCTTCTGGCCGGAGCGTGTGCGCTTTTATTCGCCCCGCGCGGCGCTGCGTTTCGCCGCCGTCTTCCTGTATGACGTGGTGATCGCCAATATCGCCGTCGCCCGCCTGATCCTGGCCGGACCGCGTGTTTTGCGCCCCTGCTTTGTCAATGTGCCGCTCGACCTGACCGATGATCTGGCGATCAGCCTGCTGGCCAATACTATCTGCCTCACTCCCGGCACCGTTTCGGCCCGGCTGTCGGCCGACCGCCGCACGCTGCTGGTGCATGCCCTCGACTGTGCTGATCCGGAGGCCCTCGTTGCCGAGATCAAGCAGCGTTTCGAGGTTCCCCTGAAGGAGATGCTGGAATGCTGACCTTTTCTCTTTCGTTGGCCTTCGCGCTGGTGGCAGCGGCCTTCGCCCTGAGCTTCTATCGCCTGCTGGCCGGCCCTTCGGCGCCCGACCGCATCCTCGCACTGGATACGCTGTACATCAATGCCATCGCCCTGCTGGTGCTGCTCGGCATCGGGCTGGCCAGCCCGATCTATTTCGAGGCAGCGCTGCTGATCGCCCTGATGGGTTTCGTCGGCACCGTGGCGCTGTGCAAGTTCCTGCTGCGCGGAGACATCATCGAATGAGCGGCACCGTCGAGATCCTGCTGTCCCTGCTGGTGCTCGCCGGCGCCGGCTTCACCTTCATCGGCTCGCTCGGGCTGGTGCGCCTGCGCGACTTCTACACCCGTCTGCACGGCCCGACCAAAGCGACGACGCTTGGTGTCGGCTGCCTGCTGATCGCTTCCTCGCTGTTTTTCAGCCTGACGACCGAGAACATCAGCCTGCATGAAATTCTTGTCACCCTGTTTCTGTTCATCACCGCACCGATCTCGGCGCATCTGCTGGCCAAGGCGGCGCTGCACCGGCGCCTGCCGTCGGTCGCTCCCCTGCCGGTCGATGCCGCCGCGGACGGGGAACCAGGTGCCGGCATCGACCGCCTGCAGGACTTGCGATGATGTTCCTTGCGCGTGAAACCTGGGAACTGCTTTCCTATGCCGTCACCGTCATCGGCCTGCCCTTCGCCATCGGCATCTTCCTCTACGAACAGCGCAAGGAGCGGGAGAACGAGGACGAGGCGATCTGGCAGCAGCTTTCCGACGCCTACATCGATTTCCTCGAAGTGGTACTGGCCAACCCCGACCTGAAGCTGCGCAGCCAGCGCAGTGTCGAGCTCGACGACGAACAGCGCGAGCGCCAGCTGGTGATCTTCGACATGCTGATCGCGCTGTTCGAGCGCGGCTACCTGCTGGCCTGGGAACCGCGGATGAGCGAGAAGCAGGCGCGGCGCTGGCACTCCTGGGAGGACTACATGCGCGAATGGTGCCGCCGCGAGGACTTCCGCGCCTGCCTGCCCGGACTGCTGCGCGGCGAGGATCCGGACTTTGCCGCCTACATCCGCCGCCTGGCTGAGGAAGCGGCGGACGGCCAGGTCGAGTGCCGGCCCGCGCCGATATCGCCCCGTTGACCAGGATCAACTGATTTTTCAAAGGCTTCGGCTACACTCGCGGCCTCTTTTTCAAGGTGAAACATGGTCAAGCCCCAACTCGTGTGTCCGGCGGGCAGCCTTGCGGCGCTCAAGGCGGCGGTGGATAACGGCGCCGACGACGTCTATCTCGGCTTCCGCAACGACACCAACGCCCGCAATTTCGCCGGGCTCAACTTCGACGACAAGGCGGTCGCCGAAGGCATCCGCTACGCCCACCAGCGCGGGCGCAAGGTGCTGGTGGCGATCAACACCTACGCCCAGGCCGGGCGCTTCGCCGACTGGACGCGCTCGGTGGACCGTGCCGCCGAACTCGGCGTCGATGCGGTGATCATCGCCGACCCGGCGGTGCTCGACTACGCGACGAAAACCCATCCCCAGCTACGTCGCCACCTCTCGGTGCAGGCCTCGGCCACCAGCTACGAGGCGATCAATTTCTGCCGCGACAAGTTCGGCATCCAGCGCGCCGTGCTGCCGCGCGTGCTGACCCTGGCCCAGGTCGAGAACGTGATCCGCCACACCGAGGTCGAGATCGAGGTCTTCGGCTTCGGCAGCCTGTGCGTGATGAACGAGGGCCGCTGCTGGCTGTCGTCCTACGCCACGGGCGAATCGCCCAACACCGTCGGCGCCTGCTCGCCGGCGAAGTACGTGCAGTGGGAAAAGAAGCCGACCGAGATGGACGTGCGCCTCAACGGCATCCTCATCGACCGCTACGGCAACAATGAGAACGCCGGCTACCCGACGATCTGCAAGGGCCGCTTCGAGGTCGCCGGCGAAACCTATTACGCGATGGAAGAACCGGCCAGCCTCAACGTGCTGGAAATGCTGCCGGAGATCATCCGTATCGGTGTCGCGGCGATCAAGGTCGA
>JALHNN010000074.1:0-2729 GCA_022843505.1 Sulfuritalea sp. | reverse complement strand
GCCGCCGTCGCCGCGCCCGACACGTTTGCCGTGAAGCCGGCCTGGATGGCGGAACTGGGCAAGGTCGCCGAGGGCTCGCAGATCACTCTCGGCGCCTACAACCGGCCGTGGCGCTGATGCAAATCCCCATGCAAATAACCCTGGGCCCGCTGCTCTTCTTCTGGCCCAAGGCCGAGGTGCTGGAGTTCTACGCCCAGGCCGCGCAGCATCCGGCGATCGACCGCATCTATCTGGGCGAAGCCGTGTGTTCGCGCCGCCAGCAGCTGCGCACCGCGGACTGGATCGGTTTGGCGAATGACCTGCGTTCCGCCGGCAAGGAAGTGGTGCTCACCGCCCAGGCCCTGCTCGAATCCGAAAGCGACCTCAAGGCGATGCGCCGCCTGATGCGCGATGCCGGCGGGCTGGTCGAAGCCAACGACCTCGGCGCGGTGAAGATGGCCCAGGACGAGGGTCTGCCCTTCGTCGCCGGGCCGCATCTGAACATCTACAACGAGCAGACCCTGGCTTTCTTCGCCGCGCAGGGCGCCCGGCGCTGGCTGCCGCCGCTGGAAGTCTCGGGCAAAGTCGTGGCGACCCTCCATGCCGGCCGCCCCGGCGGCATGGAAACCGAGGTCTTCGCCTACGGCAAGCTGCCGCTGGCTTTTTCGGCGCGCTGCTTCACCGCGCGGCATTACGGCCTGAACAAGGACGACTGCCAGTTCAAGTGCCTCGACCATCCCGACGGGATGCTGGTCGATACCCGCGAGGGCAAGCACTTCCTGACGCTCAACGGCATCCAGACCATGTCGGCGCAGACCGAGAGCCTGCTCGGGCAGATGCCCCGGCTCCTCGCCATGGGTGTCGATGCGGTGCGCATCAGCCCGCAGGCGACGCACACGTTTGAGATCGTCGAAGCCTTCGATCGCGCCCGCCGCGGCGAGCCCGTTGCGGATGATCCGGCCTGGGCGCCGGCCGGCACGGTAAATGGCTTCTGGTTCGACAAGGCGGGTACCATGCAGGTTGCCGCCTGAGGAGACAGCCATGTTCGATGCGTCACGCCTTCCGAAAATCCCCAGTTTCACCCTGCCCGCGCTGGTCGCGAGCATCGGCAACCGCCTGCCGCAATGGCCGCATTCGCTGAATCTGGCCATGGCACTGAACGCCGCGAAGCGGATGGGCGTGCTCGCCGACGACACCCTGGCCGAGATCGAGGGCAAGCGCTTTCGCGTCACGGTGCTGGACACCGGCATGGTGGCCGATTTCAGCTACCGCCAGGGCGCCTTCCGTCCCCTGTGGAACACCGCCGGCAAGCCCGACCTGCAGTTCGCGGCCCCGCTTTCCGGCTACCTGCAGATGGTCAGCCGGCAGGAAGACCCCGACACGCTGTTCTTCAATCGGACCCTGTCGATCGAGGGCGATACGGAGCTCGGGCTGCGGGTCAAGAACATGCTCGACGCGCTGGAATGGCCGGTCCTGTCGTGGCAGGGCCGGCGCCCGACTTTCCTCAACACCTGAACAGGGGCGGCCATGGACCAGCGCCCCGAGTTCGGCGAAAAATTCCTGGTCGGTGTCGACCAGATTGATCGTGAGCACCGCAGGCTTTTCGACATCGCGGCGCGCACCTACGACATCCTCGGTGCCAGCGATGCCGTGGGCCGGGCGATGCTGCAGGATGCCGTGGCGGAACTCATCGACTATACCGCGACGCATTTTGCCAACGAGGAAGAACTGATGGCCGCCGCCGAATACCCGGGTCTGGCGATCCACCGGGAGCAGCACCAGCATCTGCTGGCGCGTGTCCGCGACATGGAGATGCGCGTCGAAATCGAGGACGCGACCGTGGCGGTCGACCTCACGCATTTCCTCTATCGCTGGCTGGTCGATCACATCGAAAGCAGCGACCGCCGATTCGGAGATTACGTTCGCTCCCGGCGACCGTCCTGACACGACGGGAAGCACGACGACGGATCGAATCGGCAGACTCACTTGCGGTAGGATTTGTCCTTTTCGCGCGGGAGCGGGTGATGAGGCAATGGCAATGCCTGGTCTGCGGCTGGGTCTATGACGAAGCCCAGGGTGAGCCGGAACACGGCATCGCGCCGGGAACGCGCTGGGAGGATGTGCCGGCCGATTTCGTCTGTCCCGAGTGCGGCGTGTCCAAGCAGGACTTCGTGATGCTGGAGTTCTGAGGGTTTTCAGGAGTCGGCGTTGGCGGTGCGCCGAATTTATTCGCGGGATGGGCGCCTGTCTGTGTTACAGTCCGGCCCGCTTCAACTCCATAGCGACCGCGCCCCAGTCTGCCGGTCGTGCCTAAACGGCGACGTCCAGTCCCCTCGAAGGTTACACCCCACAGAAGTTTCCGCCCAGATTGGCCTGCAGCATTGCGGGGGTCGGCTTCAGAGGTATTCAACATGCAGTTCTCCGAACTCGGCCTGTCGGCCGAGCTCCTGCGCGCCATTGGCGAGCAGGGCTACACCACGCCCACGCCGGTACAGGCACAGGCCATTCCCCACATCCTGGCCGGCCGCGATCTCGAAGCCCTGGCCCAGACCGGCACCGGCAAGACCGCCGCCTTCGTGCTGCCGATCCTGCAGCGCCTGACCAACCCGCTGGTCACGCCGCTGCAGAAGCTCACCCATACCGCCCCGCGCGTGCTGGTGCTGGTGCCGACGCGCGAGCTCGCCGCCCAGGTGCTGGCCAGCGTGCGCACCTACGGCGCCCACACCGGCCTGCGCGCAATCGCCGTCTTC
>JALHNN010000073.1 GCA_022843505.1 Sulfuritalea sp. | reverse complement strand
CAGCACCTTCTGGTTTACCGCCAGGCTGCGCCGCGGCGGCGACGCCGTCGACGCCCCGTTGGCAAGCAACATCGGCGCCGAGCAGCGCTTGCGCACCGAGTTCGCCGGCAGGCACGTCCTGCTGGTCGAGGACGACGCCATGAACCGCGAGATCGCGGCCCTGCTGCTGACCCAGGTCGGGCTCGACATCGATCCGGCGGAAGACGGCGACATCGCCGTGGCCCTGGCATCGAAGCGCAACTACGCACTGATCCTGATGGACATGCAAATGCCGGTGATGGGCGGCATCGAGGCGACGCAGCGGATCCGTGCCATGGAACGCGGCCGCCAGGTTCCCATCGTCGCGATCACGGCGAACGCCTTCGCCGAGGACCGGGCGCGCTGCCTGGCCGCCGGCATGGACGATTTCATCGCCAAGCCCTTCAACCCGGATGCGCTCTACGCGACGATCCTGAAGTGGTTCGAACACAATCGCGGCTGAGGCCGCGGTTTCAGGCGGCGGGTGTGGCGTCCTGCGCGGACCACAGGCATTTCCCCTTGCTCTCCTTGCCGATCTCGGCCAGCACCCGGGCGTGCTCCGCCAGTTCCTCGCCACTGGCACGCAGAACCATCAGCGGCGGTCGCTGCCGCGCGCGGCCCACGGCCAGGCCGGCCGCCGGCGCCTCGAAGGCGATCTCCAGCGAGTTCTGGCCCCGCGTCATGGCCAGATAGACCTCGGCCAGCAGTTCGGCGTCGAGCAGGGCGCCGTGCAACTGGCGCCCGGAATTGTCCACGCCGAACTCGTTGCACAGGGCGTCGAGGTTGTTCTTCTTTCCGGGACGGATCTCGCGCGCCATGCGCAAGGTATCGATCACTTCGCCGCAGGTCAGGGCGATGCCCTCGCGGTCGAGCAGGCCCAGTTCGTTGTCGAGAAAGCCGACGTCGAAGCTGGCGTTGTGGATCACCAGGTCGGCGCCGCGGATGAAATCGACGAACTCGTTCACGACCTCGGCGAACTTCGGCTTGTCGGCTAGGAATTCGTCGGAAAGGCCGTGGATGCGTTCCGAGTCGGCCACCGGACGGCCCGGGTTGAGGTAGGTATGGTAGCGCTGGCCGGTAATCCGCCGGCCGACCAGTTCGACGCAGCCGATTTCGACCACGCGGTCGCCGGTGCGGAAGTCCAGTCCCGTGGTTTCGGTATCGAGGATGACTTTTCTCATGTCACTTTCCTGTTCGTGCCTGTTCCACGCCGCGCCGCGCCAGGGCGTCGGCCCTCTCGTTCTCGACGTGCCCGGCGTGGCCGCGCACCCAGATCCATTCGATGTCGTGCTGCGCGGCCAGGCGATCCAGTTCGCGCCACAGGTCCTCGTTCTTCACCGGCTCCTTGGCGGCGGTTTTCCAGCCGCGCCGCTTCCAGCCGTGTATCCATTCGCTGATGCCCTTCTGCACGTACTGCGAGTCGGTGTGCACCCTTGCCGCGACCGGCTTCTTAAGCGCACGCAGCGCCTCGATCACGGCGGTCATTTCCATGCGGTTGTTGGTGGTCAGCCGCTCGCCGCCGAACAATTCCTTTTCCGTGTCGCCGCTGCGGAGGATGGCGCCCCAGCCGCCGGGGCCGGGATTGCCGCTGCAGGCGCCGTCGGTGAAGATTTCTATCACTGGTCCACCTTTTGCGTGATCGACACCAGCGCCTTGGCGCGCAGCTTGCGGTCATGCCAGGCCGGCGTGATCAGGCGCATGCCGGCCTGGCGCTTGACCGCCTGCACGACGTACACGGCACCGGCGATGGGCCACCAGCGGTCGCCGGCGGCGTCCATGAAGCGGAAGCGGCGCAGCCATTTTTCCTGGGTCACCGCCGGCGCGTAACAGCCGAAGCAGCCGGCCTGCATCTCGAAGCCGAGCAGCGAGAACCAGTCCTTCAGGCGCGGCACGGAAAGGTAGGCGCCGCGCCAGGGCGGCAGCGCCTCGCGCCGCGACAGCTTGCGCTTCGCGCCCCAGAGGCTGAAGGGATTGAAGCCGGTGACGATGACATGGCCCTCGGGTACCAGCACCCGCTCCACCTCGCGCAACACCTGGTGCGGGTTGCTGTCGAATTCCAGGGTATGCGGCATGACCACGAGATCGATGCTGTTGTTGGCGAACGGCAGGTAGTGCAGGTCGGAGCGCACTTCGGAAACGCCGTCGTAACGGCCATCGTCGCAGCGGAAGCGAAAGGGCATGCGGTTGGCGCGCAGAAAGTCATGGCAGGGCAGCGACAGCTGCACGGCGTTGAAGCCGAAGATGTCGGCCACCAGTTCGTCGTGCTTGACCTGTTCCCAGTTGAGCACATACTGGCCGGCCGGCGTCTTCAGCCAGTCCTCGAATCCCTGAATTGACATTAGGCTCCGTTTGGAGAGAATTTCCGCATGATCGAGATACTTGCCCTGCCCGCTTTCGACGACAACTACATCTGGCTGCTGCGCGCCGACGGCTGCGCTGCGGTCGTCGACCCCGGCGACGCCGCGCCGGTGCTGCAACACCTGGCGCACAGCGGCGACCGCCTCTGCGCCATCCTCGCCACCCACCACCACGGCGACCATGTCGGCGGCATCGGCGAACTGCTGGCCCGCGAAACGGTTCCGGTGTTCGGACCCGCCGCCGAAAACATCGCCGGAGTGAGCCATGCCCTGGCGGGCGGCGAGCGCATCAGCGTACCCGGCATCGACGTCGAATTCGAGGTTCTTGCCGTGCCCGGGCACACCCGCGGCCACCTCGCCTATTATGGCCCAAGTCTCGCCGGCACCGGCGCGCTGTTCTGCGGCGACACGCTGTTCGGCGCCGGATGCGGGCGCCTTTTCGAAGGCACGGCGGCGCAGATGCAGGCCTCGCTGGCGCGGCTCGCCGTGCTGCCGGCGCCGACTCTCGTGTATTGCGCCCATGAATACACCCAGAGCAACCTGCGCTTCGCCGCCGCCGTCGAACCCGACAGCATTGCCGTGCAGAAGCGCGTCGACCAGGTCGCCGCCGCCCGTGCCGCACATCGGCCGACAGTGCCGACCCGGATCGACGTCGAACTCGAAACCAACCCCTTCCTGCGCTGGGACGTGCCCGCCGTGCGCAAAGCGGCGGCCGCCCGGCTGGGGCACGCGCCGGCCGACGCCGTGGAAACCTTCACCGCCATCCGCGAGTGGAAAAACCGCTTCTGATCGCGCACAAACCGCCGCCATGACCACGCGCCGCGCCTTCATCAAGGCCCTCGCCTCGCTGCCCCCCGCGCTCGCCTACCGCCCGGCGTGGGCGCAAGGCGGAACCGCCCCCGATCCTTCGCGCCTGGCCCTGGTCATCGGCAATGGCGACTATCCGTCGTCGCCGCTGGGCAATCCGGTCAACGATGCCAAAGCCATGGCACGGCTGCTGGCCAACGCCGGGTTCACCGTCGATTCCCTGCTCAACGCCAAGCGTCAGGAAATGGCGGCGGCGATCGAGCGCTTCGGCCTGGCCGCGAAACGCCCGGATATCCGGCAGGTCGTCTTCTATTACGCCGGCCACGGCGCCCAGCTCGAATGGCGCAACTACCTGCTGCCGGTCGATGCCGTCGTCGAGAAACAGGAGCACATGAAGCAGCGCTGCGTCGACCTGGGTCTGCTGCTGGGCCAGCTGAGCGCTGCCAGGGACAAGACCCACATCGTCATCCTCGACGCCTGCCGCAACAACCCCTTCGGCAGCGCCTACCAGCCGGAACAGCGCGGCCTCTCGCAGTTCGACGCACCGGTCGGCAGCCTGCTGGCCTACGCCACGTCGCCGGGAAATGTCGCATCGGATGGCGAAGGCGAAAACGGCCTGTATACCGAAAACCTGGTGCGCGAACTGTCGCGCCGCGACACCCGGCTGGAGGACGCCCTGAAGCGCGTCCGGCTCAATGTACGCCTGGCCTCGCAGGGCAACCAGATTCCCTGGGAAACGACGTCGCTGGAGGGCGACGTCTTTCTCTTCGGCAATGGCCAGAAGAAATTGACCGAAGCCGAACTGGAGCAGCAACTCGAAAACGACGTCGCGACCTGGGCGCGCATCAAATCGTCGCGCAAGCTGGAAGACTGGACCGCCTACCTGCGCGAGTTCCCCAATGGCCGTTTTGCCGAGATCGCGCAACTACGCCTGGGACGCCTGCTCGCCGAACAAGAACAGCGTGCCGCCGAGGAAAGGCAGCGCGAGGAGCAGCGGCGCCGGGACGAGAGGCAAGGGATCGAACGGGAACAACGAGAGCGCGAAGCCTTGCGCCTGGCCGAGGAGCAGCGGCTGGCGGAGGAGAAACGCCTCGCCGACGAACGCCGACTGGCAAACGAACTGCGACTGGCGACGGAGCGCCGGCAGCGGGAAGAGCAGCGGCTGCGGGAGGCGCAGCGCAAGCAGGACGAAAGCGCCAGGCTCGAGGCCGCAAGGCGACTGGAACAGGAAACGCTCGCCGCCGAGCGCAAGCGCCAGGAGCAGGAAGCCCTGCTGGCGACCCAGTTGGCGGAACGCCGCCAGCGCGAACGCATCGAAAGCGAACGCCTTGCCCTCGAAAAGCAACGCCAGGAGGCCGAGCGAGTCCAGCGCGAACGCGACGCGCAGAAGGCGGTCGCGCCCGCCGCCGCAACTGCCGCTGCGGGAACCAGGCCCGTCCTCGACATCCAGGCCGGCAACCCCGTTCCGCCGCTGGTCCCGCCCTCGACCAACCCGTTTTCCGCCGGACGCTATCCGCTCGGTCGCATCTACACCGTGGGCGATACCGCGGTGCTACGCCAATCCGACTACCTGACCGGCGTCGAGGAGCGCACTTACACGGTTCGCGTGACGCGCGTGGATCCCGATGCGGATCGTGTCGAGTACAACGATGGCCGGTCGATCACGGACCTCATGGGCAACTTCATCAAGAACGGGCCGATCGAGTTCGACAGCCCCGTGCAATTCAGCCCCGCGGAATTCCAGGTCGGCAAGAAATGGACGGCGGCCTTTCGCAGAACCTTGAATGGCAAGACCTCGAACGCCTACTATGACCTGCACATCGTCAAGCGGGAAACCATCACCGTCCCCGCGGGAAGCTTCGACTGCTTCCGCATCGAGGGCCAGGGCTGGAACACCACGGTCGGGGCCCGCCTCGAAGTCAACCTGTGGCTGATGCCGGGCCTGAATTTTGCTGTCCGCCGCGAGTTTGTCACACGAAACAAGATGGGACGCTTCGGCCAGACCGAAAGACACGAACTGGTCTCCCTGCGCCAACACGCCGTCGGCCGGCTTTCCTGATCGCGGTCACGGTCTCTGCTAAGATGCGCCGCCTTGTTCAGCGCCGTGCCCGGCGCAAGTCCTTTTTCATGCCTCAGTTCCTCCGCGCCGTTTGCCTGCCGTATCTGCTGATGCTCGCGGCCTTGCCGGCCCATGCCGAGCAGACCCTGCAACTCAGCGCCGAACTCGGCGCATCGGCACCGCGCAGTTTTGCCAGCCCGCCGCTGCCACCGGCCGTCGCCACGCCCGCCTTGCCGGCGATCCAGGTGCCGCGCCTGCCCGATCCTTCGCAGGAAGTCCGCGACGAGCTGCCGCCGATGCCGACCATCGACCTGACCACGCCGCCCGACGACCTCTGGCAGCGCATGCGCAACGGCTTTTCCATGCCCGACCTCAACAGTCCGCTGGTGGCCGACCGCCAGGCCTGGTACCTGAACCGCCCCGAGCTGCTGCAGCGCATCTTCGAGCGCAGCCGGCGCTACCTGCACCACATCGTCGACGAACTCGAAAAGCGCGGCATGCCGACCGAACTGGCGCTGCTGCCGGTGGTGGAGAGTTCCTTCAATCCCCTGGCCTATTCCTCGGCGCGCGCGCTGGGCATGTGGCAGTTCATCCCCGCCACCGGCAAGACCTACAAGCTGCAACAGAACGCCTGGTTCGACCAGCGTCGCGACATCGTCGCCTCCACCGGCGCTGCGCTCGACTACCTGCAGACCATCTACGAGATGCACGGCGACTGGCACCTGGCCCTGGCCTCCTACAACTGGGGCGAAAACGCGGTGGCCCGGGCGGTGGCGAAGAACCAGGCGAGGGGCCTGCCGACCGACTACCTGAGCCTGAAGATGCCGGTCGAAACCGCCTACTACGTGCCCAAGCTGCAGGCGATCAAGAACATCGTCGCCCAGCCGCAGCTGTTCGGCATCACGCTGGACCCGATACCCAACCGTCCCTACTTCGCCACGGTCGAGCGCAGCGAGAACATGGACATCGCACTCGCCGCGCGCCTGGCCGAGATCCCGGTCGAGGAATTCATCGCCCTGAATCCCGCCTACAGCCGCCCGGTGATGCCGACCGCCGCCAACAGCCCGCTGGTGCTGCCGGCCGACAAGGTGCAGACCTTCCTTGCCAACCTGCAGCACCACGAAGCCCAGGACAAGCCGCTCAGCGCCTGGTTCACCCACAACCTGAAAAAGGGCGAGAAGCTCGATGCCGTCGCCAGGCGCCACGGCCTCACCCTGGCGCGCCTCAAACAGCTGAACGGCATCAACGCCAAGACCAAGGTGGTGCCCGGCTTCGCCCTGCTGCTGCCGGGCAAGGATGCCATCGGCCACGAGGCGCTGGCGGCACGCCTGCCGCAGACGCCGGCAACGCCGCCCAAGGCAGCGAAGCCGAAGAAGGGCAAGACCATGAAGCCCGGCGGCAAGCCGAAGAAAGGCGCGGTGACGGCGAAGATCCGCAAGCCCGTCGCCAAGCCAAAGAAGCGTTGAGGCCCCCGTAGGAGCCAGCTTGCTGGCGAATCATCGCCGGTTCGCCAGCAAGCTGGCTCCTACACGGCCCTGAAGCAGCGCACCACTTGCGTCGAACCGACGCGGGTTTCCCCCGGGTAGTCGCGCCGGCACTCGTCTCCCGCGAGCGGACAGCGCGGATGGAAATGGCAGCCGGCCGGCGGCCGGGCCGCCGAGGGCATGTCGCCGACCAATTTCGCCACTTCGCTGCGCACGCCGTCGATCCGCGGCACGGCGGCGAGCAGCGCCTTGGTATAAGGATGGCGCGGGCGGCGCAGTACCTCGTCGGCGGAACCACTCTCGACCACGCGCCCGAGGTACATCACCGCGACGTCGTGCGCCAGGTAGTCCACCACCGCGATGTTGTGGGTGATGAAAAGGTAGGCCAGCTGCAGCTCGCGCTGCAGGTCGGCGAGCAGGTTGAGGATCTGCGCCTGCACCGAGACGTCGAGCGCCGAAGTCGGCTCGTCGCAGATCAGCACCTGCGGATTCACCGCCAGGGCGCGGGCGATGGCGATGCGCTGGCGCTGGCCGCCGGAGAATTCGTGCGGATAGCGGTTCGCCATTTCGGGACGCAGGCCGACTTTCTCCAGCAGTTCGGCAACGCGCTTCGAGGCATCCCCACCCGCCGTGCCCAGCGCGCGCATGCCCTCGGCGATGATCTCGCCGACGCGCAGCCGGGGGTTGAGCGAGGCGAAGGGGTCCTGGAATACCATCTGCATCTTCGCGCGCAGCGGCCGCAACTCCGCCATCGAGCGCGTGGTGATCTCCAGGCCGTCGAGCTGCACGCGGCCGGCCGTGGGCCGGATCAGCTGCAGCATGGCCTTGCCGGCGGTGGTCTTGCCGCAGCCGGATTCGCCGACCAGGGCCAGCGTGCGCCCGGGCATCAGCTGCAGCGAGACGCCATCGACGGCGCGCACGGCGCCCACCGCGCGCTGCAGGATGCCGCGGAGTATCGGGAAATGCACCTTGAGGTCATCGACCGCCAGCAGGGGCTTCTCCGCGCCGGAAATCGCCGTGTCGCCAGCGCCGACTCCCGCAGCCACCGCGGGCGCGGCTTCCACCAGGACGCAGCGCACGCGCCGGCCATCGCCCAGTTCGCGCCAGGGCGGTGCCGCCTTGCCGCATTCATCCCTGGCTTCGCCGCAGCGCTCGACAAAGCGGCAACCGGCGTAAACGGTATCGGCCGGCGGTACGCTGCCGGGGATGGTCGCCAGGCGCCCGCCGCGCCGTTCGGCATCGGGCAAGGCGGCGAACAGACGCACCGAATAGGGATGCGCCGGCCGGGCGAAGAAAGCCTCGCGCGAGGCCTCCTCCACCAACTGACCGGCATACATGACGCCGATGCGGTCGGCCATGCGCGCCACCACGCCGAGGTCATGCGTGATCAGCAAGAGCGCCATGCCCTGGCTGCGCCGCAGTTCGTCGAGCAGGTCCAGCACCTGGGCCTGGATGGTGACGTCGAGCGCCGTGGTCGGTTCGTCGGCGATCAGCAGCTTCGGCTCGCCGGCTAGGGCGATGGCGATCATCACGCGCTGGCGCAGGCCGCCGGAAAGCTGGAAGGGGAATTCGTCCAGGCGGCGTTTGGCGTCGGGGATGCCGACCTGGTCAAGCAGTTCCTCGGCGCGCCGGCGCGCCGCCTCGCTGCGCAGCGCGGAGTGCAGTTCCAGCGCCTCGACGATCTGGCGGCCGACGGTCAGCACCGGGTTGAGGCTGGTGGCCGGTTCCTGGAAGATCATCCCCACCTGGCCGCCGCGATACTCGCGCATGCCGGCCTCGGGCAGGGCCAGCAGCTCGCGACCGGCAAAGCTGACCGTGCCGCTGGCCGCGCGCGCGCCGGGCGGCAGCAGGCGCATCAGGCCCAGCGCCGTCATCGACTTGCCGCAGCCCGACTCGCCGAGCAGCGCATAGCATTCGCCGGCGGCGATGTCGAAGCTGATGCCGTCGACCGGCCGCGAGCTCCCGATATGTATCGACAGATCGCGTACCGACAAGACGTTCATTTCGCCAGCCTCGGATCGAAGGCATCGCGCACCGCGTCGGCGAACAGGTTGGCGGCGAGCACCAGGGCGAACATGAAGCCGAAGGCGGCCATGAGCGACCACCAGACCATGGGCTCGCGGGCCAGTTCCATGCGCGCGGTGTTGATCATGGTGCCGAAGGAGATGGTGCTCGGATCGACGCCGACGCCGACGTAGGACAGCACGGCCTCGGCCAGCACCAGGCCGGAGAAATCCATCACCAGCGCGATCAGCACGATGTGCATGAGGTTGGGCAGGATGTGTCGGCCAATGATT
>JALHNN010000072.1 GCA_022843505.1 Sulfuritalea sp. | reverse complement strand
GCCGAAGGATGCGGTGGTTGACGGCAACCTGGCCTCGGTCGACGCGGTTTCCGAAACCCTGCAGCGCTGCTGGAAGCGCCTCGGTACGTCTACCCGCTTCGTGGCGCTGGCATTGCCCAGCGCCGCCGTGATCACCAAGAAAATCACCTTGCCGGCCAATTTGCGCGAGCAGGAGATGGAGGTGCAGGTTGAGTCCGAGGCCAATCAGTACATTCCCTTTGCCCTCGAGGAGGTCAACCTCGACTTTCAGGTGATCGGTCCGGCACCCTCCAGCCCCGACGATGTCGAAGTCCTGCTGGCGGCCTCGCGCAAGGAAAAGGTCGAAGACAGGGTCGCCGCGGCGGAAGTGGCGGAACTCAAGCCGGTGGTCATGGATGTCGAGTCGTATGCGGTGCAGGCGGCCTATGAACTGGTGACCAAGCAGTTGCCCGGCGAGGGCGCGGGACAGATCGTCGCCTTGATCGACGTCGGCGCCGCGGCCATGAAAGTCACGATACTCAAGGACAACCAGCAACTCTATACGCGCGAGCAGGCCTTCGGCGGCGGCATGCTGACCGAGGAGATCATGCGCGCTTACGGCATGGGTCCGGAAGAGGCGGAAAACCTCAAGCGATCGGGTACCCCCCCGGACAACTATGAAACCGAGATCCTCCATCCCTTCATAGAGAATCTGGCGCAGGAGGTTGCTCGCGCGCTGCAGTTCTTCTTCACCTCGACGCCGCACAACGAGGTGCATCACATCATCCTGGCGGGCGGCTCGGCCTTGATCCCCGGGGTTGCCGAGATCGTCGGCCAGCGCACCAACGTCAATACCATCCTCGCCGATCCATTTGCCGGAATGGCGATTTCCCCGCGCATCCGCGCCAAGCAACTCGCCACCGATGCGCCTTCGCTGATGGTTGCCTGCGGCCTCGCCCTGCGGAAGTTCGATCAATGATACGGATCAACCTCCTTCCCCACCGCGAAGAAAAGCGCAAGGCGCGGCGCCAGCAGTTCTATGTGCTGCTCGGCCTGGTGTCGGTTCTGGCGGCCGTGATCTGGTTCCTCGGCTTCTCGGTCATCAATCGCGAAATCAACCGCCAGAACGAGAAGAACGAATTCCTCAAGCGCGAGATCGCCAGCCTGGAAAAGGAAATTTCCGAGATCAAGAAGATCCAGGAGCAGACAAACGCCTTGCTTGCCCGCAAACGGGTCATCGAGGCGCTGCAGGCCAATCGCACCGAGACCGTGCACCTGTTCAATGAACTGGCCAAGCAGGTCCCGGAAGGCATCTACCTGCGTACACTGATTCAGACCGGCAACAGGCTTACATTGACCGGTGCCGCGCAGTCGAATGCGCGAATCACGACCCTCATGAACAATCTCGATGCGTCGCCGCTGCTGGAGAATTCGACGCTGGTCGAAACGCGCTCGGAGGTGGTTGCCAATCGCCGCCTCAACGCTTTCAGCGTTACCACCGTGATTACGCGGCAGACCTCGGCGCCAGGGAAGAAATAATGAAGCTGCCCACCCTGCCACCCAAGCTTGCATCCCTCTTCAAGCGCAAGACCGCCGCCGAAAGGCTGGCGGAGAAGCAGGCGGCAAAAAGCCCGACGGAGCCCGCCGCGCCAAAAAGACCGCTGGTCGATTTCCAGCAACTGGCGATGGATTTCAAAACCCTGGATCCGAAGGATCCGGGTCTGTGGCCGCTGGCGCCGCGCATCGTCATCCTTGTCAGCCTATTCGCCGGCCTGATCGCAGCGGCATGGGGCTTCGGTGCGATCGGCTGGAGTGTGCAGCTCGAGGAGCTCGAAGCCAAGAAGCAGGAGGAGGCAAAGCACAAGGAAGACTGGCTTAACAAGAAAAAGCAAGCCGTCAACCTCGACGAGTATCGTCGCCAGCTGGCCGAGATTGACCGGTCCTTCGGTGCCCTTCTTAAGCAGTTGCCGAATAAGGCCGAAATGGGAGACATGCTGGTCGACATCAACAAGGCGGCACAGGCCCGCGGCCTCGCGGTCGAACTGTTCCGCCCGGGTGGCGAGGCGCCGCGCGAGTTCTATGCTGAGGTGCCGATCACACTAAACCTGACCGGTACATACCATGACATCGGAGCCTTCACCGGCGACTTGGCGCGTTTGCCGCGTATCGTGACTCTCAACGACGTCACACTGACGGTCAATCCGAACCAGACGCTGGCCATGAGGACCACGGCCAAGACCTTCCGCTATCTCGACGACAACGAAATCGCCAGCCAGAGAAAGGGCAAGAAATGAAATTCTTGACCCTGCTGCTTAGCCTGCTGTTGCTCGGCTGTGCCGCCGAGGAGCACCAGGACCTGCGCGAATGGATGCGCGAAGAGGCCAGAGGCATGAAGGGAAAGGTTGCTCCTTTGCCCGAGATCACCGCGTTTCCGGTGGTGGCCTATGAGACCGAAACACTGACGCCCCCGTTTTCTCCGAGCAAGATCGTCACCCTCGATGTCAGTGCGGACAAGAGCGCACCGGACAGGTCGCGGCCGCAGCAGCCGCTCGAGGCCTTCCCGATCGAGGATCTGCGCGTCATGGGCATCATCATGGCGGGCAGCGTGCCCTACGCCCTGATCCAGACTCCGCCGCCGAACAAGCCAAAGCATGTGCGGGTCGGCGAGTATATGGGCCGCAGTTTTGGCAAGATCACGGCGATTACGTCCGACGCAATCACAGTGCTTGAAACCGTAAAGGATGCAAACGGCGCTTGGGTGTCGCAGGAGCGACAGCTCGCTGTGCCGAAAGGAGGACGTTGATGACTACCAGGATGCAATGGCCGCGGGGCGTGAATCTTTCCGCCGCGCACATGTGGGCGGCAGGCAGGCGGGTTTGCCTCGCTGTCGGAATTTCTGCGGGTGTCTTCGCCATCGGTGCGGATCCTGTTCTGGCGGCGGAAAACTCGATCAAGCAAGTTCAGGTCAGGCGCGACGGCGATCAGGTATTGCTCAAAGTGCAGCTCAGCGCACCGATGAAGACGCTGCCGGGCAACTGGAGCGTGGTCGATCCCCCGCGTGTCGTCATCGACTTTCCCGAGACCGACAATCAGACCGGTCAGACGCTGCAACAGGTCAATGAAGGAGACCTCAAGAGCCTGAACCTGGTGCAGACCGACAAGCTGACACGCATGGTGCTGAACCTCTTCCGTCCCACCAAGTTCTCTACAGAGATGGTCGGCGATGCCCTTTTCATCAGGATGCAGGGACAGGCACCTCAGGCGACAGTTCGTGAGCAGGGACCGAGCATCTTCCAGCCGACCCCGTCGGCGATGGCAGGCGGCAAACCGGGAGCCACCGCGGATACCGCCGCCGTCCGGGACATCGTGTTTCGCCGCGGCGAGGATGGCCAGGCCAACATCATCATCGACTTGACCGACGGCACGGTGCCAATCGACGTGCGCCGCACCGCTAACGGTGTTTCCGTCGAGTTGCGCGACGTCGAACTCCCCGAGCGGCTGCAGAACCGGCGCAATGTCAACGACTTCGCCACACCGGTATCGAGCATCACCTCAAGGGCCGTGGGGAACGTCACCAGCCTCGAAATTGCCGCCCGCGGCCGCTGGTTCCACCAGGCCCATCTGGCGAACAACCAGTTGATCATCGAGGTTCGCCCGATCCCTGTCGATGACGCCAACAAGCTGGTGCAAAGCGGCGAGCAGGGGCAGAAGATCTCGATCAACTTCTTCGAGGCCGATGCCACCATGGTGGTGCGCACCCTGGCCGAGATATCCGGCAAGAACATCATGATCGATCCGTCCCTCGCCGGGCGGCGGCTGACGATTTCCCTCGACAGCGTCCCCTATGATCAGGCGCTGGAAATCGTCATGACCCAGATCAATGCCGCGATGCGGGTGCGGGACAGCATCGTTCTCTTCGGCGATCGCGCGATCCTGCAAAAGCGTGACGAGGATATCGCCGACGCCGCAGCGCGCGCGGCCGACATCGCGCAACTGGTAACCGAGGTATTCCAGCTGAGTTACCTCAAACCCACCGACTTCCAGAAGCTGCTGCTCGGCGCCAGTACGGGCGGGGCGACCAACCAGACGTCTTCCACCGGTGCCGGAGGGGCCAGCGGAGGCGCTTCCGGCAGCGCCGGCGGAGGCAGTGCTGCTGGCAGCGCCAACGTTTCGGCCGAGGGCGTGTCGCGCACCACATCCACCGCCGGCGCGCGCGGTGGCGGCAGCGTCATCCTTTCGCCGCGCGGCAAGATGTTTGCCCATGACGATTCGCGCAAGCTGTTCGTCACCGATACTCTTTCGGTGCTCGAATCGATCCGCAACATGATCACCGAAATGGACGTTCCGACCAAGCAGGTCCTGATCGAGGCCCGGATCGTTGAGGCAACCACGGGTTTCACCAACTCGTTCGGCATGCGCATGAATGTGCTCAACTTTCAACGCCAGGGTTATCAGGTGCCGGGTACCAATACCACCCGTGCAGTATTTACCAACGGGCCGGTCAATACAGGAAACAACCTGGATGTTTATGGCGCCAATCCCGTACCGGCACTTACGGCCAGCACCAGCGTATTCCGTCCCAGCTACGCGTTGGCGGGGGCGGCCAACATGGGCTTGATGCTGTTTAATCAGGCTGCAACAAAACTGGTTTCGCTTGAACTGCAGGCCGCCGAAACCGACCAGAAGTCGCGCACGGTTTCCGTGCCGCGGATCGTGACCATGGATAACAAGCCCGCAACGATCAACAACACGCAGTCGGTATATATCCAGACCGGTGTCAATGCCCAGACCGGATTGCCAACCTACAACCAGGTCTCCGCGCCGCTTACGCTGACGGTCACGCCCAAGATCAATCCCGACAATCGGATCGGTCTGGAACTAAGCATCGCCAAGGGATCGATCACCAATGCCACCACGGGAGCGCTGACCTCGAATACAGTGACCACCAGTGTCATCGTGGAGAATGGCGGTACGGTTGTGATCGGCGGTTTGTCGTCTGAAACCGAATCCCAGTCCCAGGAAAGGGTACCTTTCCTCGGCGACCTTCCCTACGTAGGCTTCCTGTTCAAGACCACATCGAAGAACTCATCAAAGGCTGAATTGCTGGTCTTCATTACGCCGCGCATCGTCAGCGAAGCCCTGACCCTGCGCTGAGCACCGCGCGAGTGAAGGGGCCGGCTGAGCCGGCCCCTTTCGCGCTGCTACAATTCCCGCGTGAATTCGAACAATATTTTCCTCGTGGGCATGCCTGGGGCGGGAAAGACGACCGTCGGGCGGCAGTTGGCGCGACGCTTGCAGCGCAGTTTCGTTGATGCCGACCATGAGATCGAGGCGCGCACCGGAGTCCGGATTCCCCTGATTTTCGACATCGAAGGCGAGCAGGGCTTCCGCGACCGGGAGGTCAAGGTGATCGCGGAACTTGCTACCCGAACCGACCTTGTGATCGCCACCGGCGGCGGAGCGGTGCTGCGCCCGGAAAACCGCGCCGCGCTGCGCCAGGGTGGAACCGTCATTTACCTGAGCGTCGCACCCGAACTGCTTTTCGAGCGGACCAAACTCGACCCCAACCGTCCTTTGCTGCAGGTGGACAACCCGCGTCAGAAGCTGGACGAGCTATTCGCCCAGCGCGACCCCCTCTACCGCGAAGTGGCGGACATCGTGGTCAATAGCCTCGGCGGCAGCATCGGGCAATTGGTCAGGCAGGTCGAGAAGCAGCTGCACAAGAAATGCGCCGCCTGAACGTCGAACTCGCCGATCGGGGCTATGAGATCCTGATCGGCTGCGACCTGATCAACCGGCCGGAGCTGATCACGGCCGAGTTGCCTACGCCGCGGGTTGCGCTGGTGACCAATGCCACGGTCGCCCCGCTCTACGGCGACGCGATGCAATCAGGACTGCAGGCCTCCGGTGTCGGTGTTACGACCATCGTCCTGCCGGACGGCGAAGCGTACAAGACCTGGGAATCCCTCAACCTGATCTTCGACGCCTTGCTGGCCGCGCGCTGTGACCGCACGACCACCATCATCGCACTCGGCGGAGGTGTCGTCGGCGATCTCGCCGGCTTTGCCGCAGCGACCTACCAGCGTGGCATACCCTTCATCCAGATCCCCACGACCCTGCTGTCGCAGGTCGACTCATCGGTGGGCGGCAAGACCGGGATCAACCATCCGCGTGGCAAGAACATGGTCGGTGCCTTCTGGCAGCCCAGACTGGTTTTGGCGGATATCGGCACCTTGCAGACCCTGCCGGCGCGCGAACTGTCGGCGGGCATGGCAGAGGTCATCAAGTACGGCCTGATCCGCGACCTGCCCTTCCTGGAATGGCTCGAGGCGAACATGGAAGGCCTGATGGCGCGCGACGGAGAACTCCTGGCGCTGGCCGTCGAACGTTCCTGCGCCAACAAGGCGGCGGTGGTTGCCGCCGATGAATACGAGACCGCCAAGGAGGGTGGCCGCGCCTTGCTCAACCTTGGCCACACCTTCGGCCATGCCATCGAGACGGGCATGGGGTATGGAGAATGGCTGCACGGCGAGGCGGTTGCCGCCGGCATGGTAATGGCCGCCGAGTTGTCGCGCCGCCTCGGCTGGATCGCGCAAGCGGATGTGGAGCGCATCACCAGCTTGCTGCGGCGTGCGAACCTGCCGGTAAGTGGCGCCCCGCTTGGCCCGGCCCGCTACCTCGAGCTCATGTCGCATGACAAGAAGGTTGTCGGCGGCCGCCTTCGCCTTGTACTGCTGAAGCGGCTTGGCGAGGCCGTGACTTACGCCGAGTCGCCTGCCGAAGAAATAGCGGCCGCAATCGAGGCCTGCTGCCTTGCCTGAACTGGCGCCCTATGCTGTCGGCGACGCCGGCAGCCGCGGCAGGGTCTATGCCGAACCACGTCCCAAGGCGCGCAGCGAGTTTCAGCGCGACCGGGACCGCATCGTCCATTCGACGGCCTTTCGCCGGCTCGAATACAAGACCCAGGTCTTCGTCAACCACGAGGGTGACCTGTTCCGCACCCGCCTGACGCACAGCATCGAGGTGGCGCAGATCGCGCGCTCGGTGGCCCGCACCCTCCAGCTCAACGACGACCTGGCCGAGGCAATCGCCCTGGCGCATGATCTTGGCCACACGCCCTTCGGCCACGCCGGACAGGATGCGTTGAATGAGTGCATGCAGGGCCACGGCGGCTTCGAGCACAACCTGCAAAGCCTGCGCATCGTCGACCGACTGGAAGAGCGCTACGGCGCCTTCGACGGGCTCAACCTGATGTTTGAAACCCGCGAGGGCATCCTCAAGCATTGCTCCCCGGCGCGCGCCCGGGAACTCGGGGAACTCGGCATTCGATTTCTCGAAGGCCGGCGTCCCTCGCTTGAAGCACAGATCTGCAACCTTGCCGATGAAATCGCCTACAACAACCACGACGTAGACGACGGCCTGCGATCCGGCGTCCTGACCCTGGAACAGTTGCAGGAAGTCAGCCTGTTCGCGCGCCATGCGGCCGAGGTGGATGCCGAGTTTCCCCGGATCGCAGGACGTCGTCGCGTCCATGAAACCATTCGGCGCATGATCGACGCGCAAGTAACCGACCTGCTGGCCGAATCGGCGCGGCGCATCGTCGAGGCAGCGCCATTGGACCTGGACGAGGTGCACCGGGCACCGGAACTGATCGGTTTCACCGCGGCAATGAGCGAGGAAAACCGGGCGTTGAAGGGCTTCTTGCGCGAACACCTGTATCGACATTTCGAGGTGCTGCGCATGACGGCTAAAGCGCGCCGCGTGATCCAGGACCTGTTCGGCGCCTTCGTTTCAGATCCGCGCTTGCTGCCGCCGCAGTACCAGGCCATGGCTGCCGGCGGCACCATCGAACGGGCAACGGCCGACTACATCGCCGGCATGACCGACCGCTATTCGATGAAGGAGCATCGCCGGCTGTTTGCCGTCAGCGAGTTTTAGCCCTGATTGCTGCGTTGCAGCGTATTGAGTTCCGCGTCTTTTGGCGGTATATTTAAACGTCCGCCAGTTTGGGCGGAACGTCCAAGGCCGGGGAGCGGCAACGCCCCGGCTTTTTTGCCGGCCGCGTTTTGCAGATATTTCGGCCGATTGCCGGTCGTATTTCCGAGGAAAGACACGATGGTCCTCCCCCAGCGCCAGGGTCTCTACGACCCCGAAAACGAGCGTGACGCCTGCGGCGTCGGCTTCGTTGCCCACATCAAGAACCAGAAAAGCCATGCCATCATCGAGCAGGGCCTGAAGATCCTCGAGAACCTCGAGCATCGCGGCGCCACGGGCTACGACCCCTTGCTGGGCGACGGCGCCGGCATCCTGATCCAGATTCCGGACCAGTTCCTGCGCGAGGAGATGGCGCGCCAGAACGTGGTGCTGCCGCCGGTCGGCATGTACGGCGTGGGCATGGTCTTCCTGCCGCGCGGCGATGCCAGCCGGCGCTCCTGCGAGGCCGTGATCGAACGCGCCATCCGTTACGAAGGACAGGTGCTGCTCGGCTGGCGCGACGTGCCGGTAGACAACAGCGGCCTGGCCCAGGCGGCCAAGGACATCGAACCCGTGATCCGCCAGGTCTTCATCGCCCCGGGTCCCGGCATCACCGATACCGATGCCCTGGAACGCAAGCTCTACATCCTGCGCAAGGCCATCGGCCACAGCATCCAGGCGCAGAAGCTGCCCGACGGCAAAATGTTCTATGTGCCTTCGATGTCCGCCCGCACGGTGGTCTACAAGGGCATGCTGCTGGCCAACCAGGTGGGCACTTACTACCTTGATTTGCAGGATTCGCGTGCGGTGTCCGCCATGGCGCTGGCGCACCAGCGCTTCTCCACCAACACCTTCCCGACCTGGGACCTGGCCCATCCGTTCCGCATGATCGCGCACAACGGCGAGATCAACGCCCTGCGTGGCAACGTCAACTGGATGCGGGCCCGCGAGCACGGCATCTCCTCCCCGGTGCTGGGCGAGGACCTGGAAAAGGTCTGGCCGCTGATCTACGACGGCCAGTCCGATTCGGCGTCCTTCGACAACGCGCTGGAACTCCTGGTGATGGGCGGCTACAGCCTGGCCCATGCCATGATGATGCTGATCCCCGAGGCCTGGGCCGGCAATCCGCTGATGGACGAGGAGC
>JALHNN010000071.1 GCA_022843505.1 Sulfuritalea sp. | reverse complement strand
CGGCGGTCTTCTTCGCCGTGCGCTGGTTCCTCGGCAGGCGCCAGCCGGCCGCCGCGCAGCCGGCCATGCAGTACGCCGGCGCCGGCGCGGGGAATGCGGCACCGGCAAATTTCACGCCGGCCCGATTCGAGAGCTCAGGGGTCGGTGGCGGTGCTGCGGCGGCCGCTGCCGCAACCGAGGCGAACATCCCCGCCGGCTTCGATGTCGAAGGCTTCCTGCGCCAGGCCAAGCTCAACTTCATCCGCCTGCAGGCCGCCAACGACCGCGGCGACATGGAAGACGTCCGCCAGTTCTGCAGCCCCGAAATGGCCGCCGAAATCCAAATGCAGTTCCAGGAGCGCAACCAAGTCGCGCAGGAGACGGACGTGGTGCAGCTCGATGCCGAACTGCTCGATGTCAGCACCGAAGGCGACCGCGCGCTGGCCAGCGTGCGCTTCACCGGCCTGATTCGGGAAGAGGCCGGGGCCGTGCCTGAAACCTTCAGCGAAGTCTGGCATTTGAGCCGGCCGGCGGACGGCAGTCGCGGCTGGTGCATCGCCGGAATTCAGCAAAGCTGATTTCAGGGGCGTGGCGGAGATCGGGGACGCGACATGATCTTGAAGCGAATCCTCTCCGCCACGAACTCTTACCCGCTGCCGGGCGATACCGCCAGCGATCGCGTCATCTGAGCAGTCAGGGCACGCGGGGCGTCATTGCGAGGCCGCCAGCGGAGCCCGGAGTTGCGAAATTTCGCTGGCACAAGGCCTGATTCCGGGATCTGTTCTGCCGAACAGCCCGGCAACGAAGGTCAGCAGCGTGTCGGCAGAAGCTGGTGGCTAATCACAGGTTTTCATGAGCTTCCTCGATCCGGTCATCCTGTTCTTCCTGTTCGGCCTCGTCGCCGGTCTGCTGCGTTCAGAGCTCAAGCTGCCGGGCGCCCTGTATGACTCGCTGACGGTTTTCCTGTTACTTGCCATCGGCCTCAAGGGCGGCCAGGGACTGGCGACCCAGCCACTGGCGCCGCTGATTCCTCAGATCGCCGCGGTGATCCTGCTCGGAGTCGCGCAGACCCTGATCGCCTTTGGGCTGCTTCGCGGTCCGGGTCGCTTCGGCCGCGCCGATGCCGCCGCCACCGCTGCCCACTATGGCTCGGTAAGCGTGGCGACTTTTGCGGTGGCCACCGCATGGTTGGCGGCGCGCAACATCGAGTTCGAGCCGCAGATGGCGATACTGCTTGCGATCATGGAGGTGCCGGCCATCCTGGTCGGCATCGCGCTGGCGCGCGGCGTGAGCAAGGATACCGATTGGGGCGCCCTGGGACACGAAGCCTTCCTCGGCAAGGGTGTGACGCTGCTGCTGGGCGGCATGGCCATCGGCTGGGCGGCGGGGCCGGAGGGGTTGGTGTCGGTCAAGGGGCTGTTCTTCGATCTGTTCAAGGGGGTACTGGCGCTGTTCCTGCTGGAGATGGGGCTGATCGTCAGCCGCCAGGTCGGCGCGCTGAGGCGCTGCGGCCTGTTCCTGATCGCCTTCGGTCTCGGCATGCCGCTGCTGTCGGCCTTGCTGGGCCTGGGTACCGGCCTGCTGCTGGGGTTTTCGGTTGGTGGCTTGACCCTGCTGGCGACCCTGGCCGCCTCCGCCTCCTACATCGCCGTACCTGCGGCAATGCGGATCGCCGTGCCGGAAGCCAATCCGGCCATCTCGCTCGCCGGCTCGCTGGGCGTCACCTTCCCCTTCAACATCCTGGCCGGCATTCCGCTCTACCATTGGCTGGCCACGCAACTTGCCGGAGCATCGTCATGAACCTGACCACCGTGAAGCGGACCCTGCTGACGATAGTGACGGAGGCGGTCGTGGAACCCTCGCTGCTGCGGGATCTCGAACGCTGGGGAGTGCGCGGCTACACGGTCGCCGATGCACGCGGCAAGGGCAGCCGGGGAGCGCGCGACGCCGCCTGGGACGAGACGGCGAACATCCGCATCGAGACGATCTGCTCGCGGGAGAGGGCGGAGCAGGTACTTGGCCAGTTGCAGGAACACTACTACGCCAACTACGCGATGGTGGCCTTTCTGACCGAGATCGAAGTGCTGCGGCCAGAGAAATTCTGAGCGGCGGCCGATCAGCGTCCAGGAACGGCGAAGAAGAATGAATTCATGAAAGTCGGCGTTGGCGGGACGGCGCCGAATCCGGACAACAATGCAGCGGGAACGTTCAAGCTGCCTCGGGAGGCATGATGCACGGCGTATTCGGGGAATTCGCGCTGCTGCTGCTGATGGCCGCGGCGGCGGGCGCGGTGTCGCTCTGGCTCCGCCAGCCGGTGCTGATCGCCTACATCGCCATGGGCATCGTCGCCGGGCCGGCCGTGCTGGGCGTCGTCACGGCGCATGACCAGATCGACCTCTTGGCCCAGGTCGGCGTCGCGGTGCTGCTCTTCGTCGTCGGCCTCAAGCTCGACCTGCAACACATCCGCCACATCGGCCCCGTGGCGCTGGCCACCGGCCTCGGCCAGCTGAGCTTCACCATCGTCATCGGATTCTTCATCATCCTGGCCATGGGCAAGGGCTGGGTGGAAGCCCTCTACGTCGCCGTCGCGCTGACATTCTCCAGCACCATCATCATCGTCAAGCTGCTTTCCGACAAGCGCGAGATCGACTCCCTGCATGGCCGCATCGCCGTCGGCTTCCTGATCGTGCAGGACCTGGCCGTGGTGATCGCGATGATGGTGATGAGCGCCCTGCGGGGTGATGCCGGCGAGGGATCCCTGCTGGCGCTGGCCGGCTCGCTGACCTTTCGCCTCGGCATTGCCGGTCTCGGCCTTTACCTGCTGATGCGCTACGTCCTGCCCAGGGTGGTCGACCGCATGGCGCAGTCGCAGGAACTGTTGCTGATCTTCGCCATCGCCTGGGGCACGGGCCTCGCCGCGCTCGGCGAATGGGCGGGCTTCTCGAAGGAAGCGGGGGCCTTCATCGCCGGCTTTTCCCTGGCCTCGACGCATTACCGCGACGCCATCAACGCGCGGCTCACCGGCATCCGCGACTTTTTGCTGCTGTTCTTCTTCATCGACCTTGGTGCAAAGCTCGACTTTTCCACCCTCGGCGGCGAGATCTGGCCGGCCATCGTCCTGTCGCTGTTCGTACTGATCGGCAACCCGCTGATCGTCATGGCCATCATGGGCTACATGGGCTACCGCAAGCGCACCGGCTTTCTCTGTGGCCTGACGGTGGCGCAGATCTCCGAGTTCTCGATCATCTTCGTCGCCATGGGCATTTCCCTGGGGCACATCGACAACGGTGCGCTGGGGCTGACCACGCTGGTCGGCCTCGTGACCATCGCCATGTCCACTTACATGATCCTGTATTCCCATCCGCTTTACGAGAGGCTGGGGCCCTGGCTCGGCATGTTCGAACGCAAGCGCCCGCATCGCGAGCTGGCCGTGGCCACGGAACGCCACGACCTGCGCGAGGCCGATGTCATCGTCTTCGGCCTCGGTCGCTATGGCAGCCGCCTGGCGCTCGGCCTCAGGGATGCCGGGCTCAGGGTGCTCGGCGTCGAATTCGATCCGGAGGTCGCGCGCGCCATGCGCCGCCAGGGCCTGCCGGTGCGCTACGGCGACGGCATCGCCAGCGAGTTCCTCGAAAGCCTGCCACTCAAGGACACGCGCTGGGTGGTCAGCACCCTGCCGGACCTGGCCTCGAACCGCGACCTGCTGCGCGGCCTGCGCGAACAGCGTTTCGCCGGCGAACTGGCCGTCGTCGCCCGCGAGGAGTTCGATGGTGCTCCATTGAAGACGCTGGGCGCGCCGACCATCCTCTATCCGATGCGCAACGCCGTCGATTACGCGGTCGAGACCCTCACCACGATCATCCGGAACAAATCCGCCGGAACATGAGTCCCACTGATAATAGGGGAATTCAGGAATAAGAAGCGCCGGGCTTCGCACGCCATGGACCATTTGCTGCAAATCATCCTGCTGTTGACCGTGAGTGTGGCGGTGATGCTCGCCTTCCAGCGACTGCACATCCCGTCCAGCCTCGGCTATCTGCTGGCCGGCCTGATCCTCGGGCCCCATACCGCCGGACCGACCGTGCATGTCCCCGAATTCAAGGTGCTGGCCGAGTTCGGCGTGGTGTTCCTGCTGTTCTCGATCGGACTCAATTACTCGCTGCCGCAACTGCATGCGATGCGCCACCAGATCCTCGGCCTCGGCACCGCCCAGGTCGTACTCTCGGCCACCGTGGTGGCGGGCCTGCTCTGGCTCGCCGGCGTCGATCCGGTGGTGGCGTTTGTCATCGGCGCGGTGTTCGCTCAGTCATCCTCGACCATCATCGGCCGGCAGCTCGCCGAACAGGGCGAGGACGCCACGCCACACGGCCGGCTCGGCCTGGCGATTTCGGTTTTCCAGGATGTCACGGCGGTGCCCTTTCTGATCCTGATTCCCGTGCTCGGCAGCAACGCGGGCATGGATGCGCTTGCCGGCGAACTCGGCTGGGCCGCGGCCAAGGCCGTGCTGGCTTTCGCCCTGGTGTTCTATGCCGCGCGCTGGGCCTTGCGCCCGCTGTTCCACCTGGTCACCGCGCGCCGTTCCGCCGAACTGTTCACCCTGTGTGTCCTGCTGGTGGTGCTGGCTGCCGCCTGGACCACCGACAATCTCGGCCTGTCGCTGGCCTTCGGCGCCTTCCTGGCGGGCATGATGCTCGGCGAGACCGAATTCCGCCACCAGGTCGAATCCAGCATCCGCCCCTTCCGCGACGTGCTGCTCGGCCTGTTCTTCATTGGTATCGGCATGCTGATCGACCCGGCCGCGCTGCCGGCCATCTGGCACTGGGCGCTGCTGGGCGGCCTGCTGCTGTTGGCCGCCAAGCTGCTGGTGGTGTTCCTGATCGTGCGCCGCAGCGGCATGGCGGCGCTCGGCGCCTGGCGCACCGCCCTGCTGCTGGCGGTAGGCGGCGAGTTCGGCTTCGCGCTGCTGGCCATCGCGCTGGACAGCCGCGTGGTCGATGCCCAGACCGGCCAGATCGTGCTCAATGCCGTGCTGTTCTCGATGATCGGCGGCGTGCTGCTGATTCGGCACAATCAGGCCATTGCCTCCCGCCTCGTCGGGCCGGAGCCTGTCGTACCGCCGCTCGCCGACCAGCTCGCCGGCCTGCCCGCGCCCAAGGTGCTGATCGGCGGCTACGGCCGCGTCGGCCACACCGTTGCCGTGCTGCTCAAGTCCAGCGGCGTCGACTTCCTGGCCTTCGACACCGACCCGCGGCGCGTGCGGCAGGGACGGGCCGACGGGCATCCGGTGCTGTACGGCGACATCGCCGATGCCGAGTTGCTGGGCGCCGCGCGCGCCGAGCAGGCCAGCCTGGCCATCGTCACCGTGGACAGCCATGCCGTCGCCCTGCGCTCGTTGACGGCGCTGCGGCTGCATTGCCCACGGCTGCCCGTGATCGCCCGCGCCCGCGACCTCGAAGCCAGTTCCGCCCTGATCGCCGCCGGCGCGATCCATGCCTACCCGGAGGCCGTGGAGGCCAGCCTGCGCCTGGGTGCGACCGCCCTGCGCATGCTGCGGGTTCCCACCATCGAGATCGACCAGATGCTGCAAGACATTCGCGACTGGGATTACCAGCCGCTGGTCGAAACACCCGTGAAGGAGGATGCACAATGACACCCGCCACCGCTTTGCTCGTCGCCACCGACCTGTCCGCGCCCGCGCGCCATGCCGTCGAGCGCGCCTACCTGCTGGCTGCCGCCACTGGTGGCGACCTTTGCATCCTGCACGCGATGGAGCTCGACGCCATCGACAGTCTGCGCGAAATGCTCGGGGATGACCTGATGCAGGTGAAGGCGGCACTCAACAGCGATGCCCGCAAGCGCCTCGAGCAGCTGATCGGCGATGCGGCAATCAATCGCGGCGTCGCGGCGCGGTCACGGGTCACCGTGGGCAACCCGCTGGCGACCATTGCTGCCGAGGCCGACGCGCTGGATGCGGACCTGCTGGTACTCGGCGCACGCGGCGAGTCCTTCCTGCGCCACGCCCTGCTCGGATCGACGGCGGCGCGCTTGCTGCGCAAATCGCTGCGGCGGCCGGTGCTGGTGGTGAAACTGGCACCCCACGAGGCCTATCGTTCGGTGCTGATCGCCGTCGATTTCTCGCCAGTGTCGCTTTCTGCGATCCGCATTGCGAGGCAGTTGGCGCCGGATGCGGACCTGGTCCTGCTGCATGCCTTCGAACTGCCCTACGAGGGCAAACTGGCCCTTGCCGGCGTCGAGGAGGAGGTGATCCGCCGCCTTGTCGCGACCGAGAGCGGGGTTCGCCGCCACCGGCTGCGCGAACTGGCGGCAACCGCCGGCCTGGCGCCGATCGACTATTCGGGCCGCATCCTCCACGGCGATCCGGCGCAGCAGATCGCCGCCCTTGAGCAGGAATACAACTGTGACCTGATCGTCGTCGGCAAGCATGGCGAGCACATTGCCGAGGAACTCCTGCTCGGTAGCGTGACCAAGCATGTCTTGGCCGAATCGCAATGCGACGTGCTGGTCATCTGCGACCCGCGCGATGCACCCGACGAATCGTCGTGACCGATCTGGCGCTCATCCTCGGTGCCGTGCTGCTGGCGGCGGCGGGCGGCGAGGCCTTCCTCAGGTCCATCCTCGGCGCGGCGCTGCACCTGCGCGTGCCGAAAATGGTGGTGGCCACCACGCTCGCCGCCTTTGCCACCTCCAGTCCCGAACTCACCGTGTCCTCGGTTGCCGCGCTTGCCGGCCAGCCGGAGATCGGGCTGGGCGACGCGCTCGGCAGCAACGTGGTCAACATCGCGCTGATCTTCGGCCTCGCCTTGCTTTACCGCGCCGTGCAGACGTCGCGGCAGGATTTCGGCCGCGATTTCACCCTGGCGCTTGCGGTCCCGGTATTGACTTTCTTTCTGGCTCTCGACGGGCGGATCGAGCGTAGCGAAGCATTGTTGTTGTTGGCCGCATTCAGCGTCTGGCTGGTGTTGACCGTACGCGGCGCCCTGCGCAATAGAGCAGATGCGGTCGATGTCGAGGCCGGCGAACTGTCGGCCGGCAAAAGCCTGCTTCTTGGTGTGCTCGGTCTCGGCGCCCTGATTGCCGCCGGTCGCCTGTTCGTGGGCGGGGCGACGGGCATCGCCGCCGCCCTTGGCGTCGATACCTACGTGATCGGCGTTGTACTGGTGGCAATCGGCACATCCCTGCCCGAGCTGGTCACGGTGATCCTGTCGCGCCTTCGCGGCCACGACGACGTCGGCGTCGGCACACTCATCGGCAGCAACCTTTTCAACGGCCTTGCCATCGTTGGCGTGGCTGGCACGATTCACCCAATTGCCGCGCCGCTGAGCGAAGTCACGCTCACACTTGCCGCCGGCGTGATGGCGCTGCTTCTGCTGTTGCCCGATCGTTCCGGCCGGATCCGGCGAGCTCGCGGCGTCCTGTTGTTGGCGCTTTACACAGGGTTTGTCTGGGCGACGCTCGCTTACTGATCTCAATCACCATGACCATTCATCCGGAAACCAATCACGCCGCCTGGCATGCCTGCCCAACCAGCGAGGTCCTGCGCCGGTTGGAGTCGGATGCCGAGCGTGGCTTGACGGCGGAAGCCGCTCGCCAGCGCCTCGCCACCCACGGACCCAACCGCCTCGCCGAAACGCCGGCTCGCCCGGCATGGCGAAAGTTCCTTGACCAGTTCAGGAGTCTGCTGGTCCTGATCCTGCTCGGCGCCGCCGTGCTGGCCGGCGCCATCGGCGACATCAAGGACGCCATCGTCATCGCCATGGTCGTGCTGCTCAATGCCGCGCTGGGCTTTTTTCAGGAACATCGCGCCGAAGCCGCGCTGGCCGCGCTGAAGAACATGCTTGCGCCGACGGCACGCGTGCGGCGGGATGGCGAGCTGCGGCAGGTCGATGCCGCCGACCTAGTTCCCGGCGATCTGCTGCTGCTGGAAGCGGGTGACCGCATCCCCGCCGATTCGCGCGTACTGTCGGCGCACAGCAGCGAGGTGGCCGAAGCGGCGCTAACCGGAGAGTCGCAGGCCGTGGCGAAACTGCCCGATACCGTCGATGAAAAGTCGGCGCTGGCGGAACGGCACAACATGGTGTTCATGAATACGGTGGTGACACGCGGTCGCCTCGAAGCCATCGTCACCGCCACCGGCATGCGCAGCGAGATGGGGCGGCTGGCTAAGCTGCTGGCCGAAACCGCGGAAGGCGAAACGCCGCTGCAACAACAACTCGACAGTCTGGGCAAGCGGCTGGCGCTGATCGCCAGCGGCGTCGTGGCGCTGATGTTCGCCTTCGGCCTGCTGCGCGGCGATCCGCTGGTGCAGACGGCGATGACCGCCATCGCGCTGGCGGTCGCGGCGATTCCAGAGGGCCTGCCGGCGGTGGTGACAGTAACGCTGGCGCTGGGCATGCACCGCATGGCCAAGCGCAATGCAATCGTCAAGAAGCTCGCCGCGGTCGAGACGCTGGGTTGCACCACGGTGATCTGCTCCGACAAGACCGGTACCCTGACGCTGAACCAGATGACGGCGCGGGCGCTCTATTGCAACGGTCAGCGCCATGCCGTCACCGGCGAAGGCTATGACGGTGCGGGCCGCATCGAGGCGGCGGATGACCTGCGCCACATCCTGCTGCCGGCGGTGCTTTGCGTGGACGCCCGGATCAGCGACGGCCAGCTGATCGGTGACCCGACCGAGGGCGCCTTGCTGGCGCTGGCGGCGAAAGTCGGACTGAAGGCCGAGGATGCGGTCGAACACCTGCCGCGCGTCGCCGAGATCCCCTTCGATTCGGCCACCAAGTTCATGGCCACCTTCCATCACGAGGGCGAGCAGGTGCGGCTGTGCGTCAAGGGCGCGCCGGATGTGCTGCTGGCTTTGTCCCGTGACTACCTGAATCACGATGCGGTGTTGCCGCTGGATGAAGAAGCACGCGCCCATTTCGCCGCCGAGAACGAAGCGCTGGCCGGCCAGGCCCTGCGTGTGCTGGCGCTGGCCAGCCGCGTCATCCCGGCCGCGGCCTTCGATCCGCAGGGCAACCTGTCATCCTGGGCAGGCGACCTGACCCTGCACGCACTGGTCGGCATCATCGATCCGCCGCGCGCCGAAGCCCGCGTGG
>JALHNN010000070.1:2448-9126 GCA_022843505.1 Sulfuritalea sp. | reverse complement strand
ATGCATCATCGGCGTTTCGACTTCGAGGAAGCCGTGGTGCATCATGAAGTTGCGGATCGACTGGATCATCCGGCTGCGGGCGACGAAAGTGAAGCGCGTCTGCTCGTTGGTGATCAGGTCGAGTTCCCTGCTGCGGTACTTCTGCTCGACGTCGGTGAGGCCGTGGAATTTTTCCGGCAGGGGCCGCAGCGACTTGGTCAGCAGGCGGATCGAGGCGCATTGCACGGTCAGTTCGCCGGTCTTGGTCTTGAACAGCGTGCCCTCGCAGCCGACGATGTCGCCCAGGTCCCAGCCCTTGAAAAGCTTGTGGGTTTCCTCGCCGCTGATGTCATTGCTGACGAAGATCTGGATGCGGCCGGAGACGTCCTGGATGCTGGCGAAGCTGGCCTTGCCCATGACGCGCTTGAGCATGATGCGGCCGGCGACCTTGACCCCGATCGGTGTGGCTTCGAGTTCCTCGCGCGTTTTCGCGCTGTAGAGCTCGTCGAGCCGGCCGGCGAGGTTTTCGCGCGAGAAGTCGTTGGGGAAGGCTTTGCCGGTGGCGCGCCAGGCGGCGAGCTTTTCGCGGCGCTCGGCGATCAGGCGGTTCTCGTCGGCGGCTGGGGTCTGCGTGGTATCGGTCATGATCATGGGCTCAGTAGAAACGATGAACGGTGAGGCCGAGCGCCGCGGCGGCTTCAGCCTGGGTCTTGTCGGCGGTGGCGAAGTCCGTGGTGCCGCAGGCGCGCGCGGCCGCCAGGTGGATGGCATCGAGTGCCCGCAGGGAAATTCCGGGCAGGATATCGATCAGGTCGCGGGCGCCGGCATAGTCGGAAAAAGGCGTGGGGTGGATGTGCCAGGCGCCGCTGCGGACGTGGCTGTCGAACTCTGCCAGCGCGCGCTGTTCCAGCTTTTCGTCGATCTGTCCGCCGCGCCGGCGGCGCGCCAGCAGGCAACGGAACTCGACCAGGGTCAGCGCCGCCGTGACGGGCGCGCCATGGCCATCGGCCCACTCCAGCACGCGCAGTGACTGAGGCTCACGTACATAGCACTTGGCCAGCGCGCTGGTGTCGATATAAGCGCTCAAGCGCGATCTTTCCGGTCTTCGGCAAGCAGGGCTTCGCTCGGCACCGCCTGCATCGGCTGGCTTTGGAGGAAGCCGCGCAAGTCACGGAAGTGCGGGCGCGGCGCGATCGGCAGGAGGCGCGCCACCGGCTCGCCACGCCGCGTGACGATGACTTCGTCGTCCTCGGCGAAGAGCTGTTCCGGATGGGAAAGTCCTTCGCGCGCTTCGCGTATGGTGATGGTACGCATGGCTGTTCCTTGATGTGTCACGAAAAACAGTATTGTGACACATCGGGCACCGTGCCGCCAGCGCCATGGTGGCCAGGTGTTGATGGCTTCCTGCGCGCGCATACGTGACAATGGCGGACGTTGGCGGTCGTAATCATGTCGGCCTTTCGCCCGCCTTCTTACGCGTGCAGCGAGGCATAGGGCTCAACGCGCTTTCTGCAGCCAATGCAGCAAGGCCTCACACAGCGCGTCCGGTTCCACCGGCTTGCCGATGTGGGCATCCATTCCGGCGGCGATGCAGGCATCGCGATCTTCATTGAAGGCATTGGCTGTCAGCGCCAGGATCGGGATGCCTGCCATTCCGGGCAGCTCGCGGATCGCCCGCGCCGCCTCCAGTCCGTTCATCACCGGCATCTGGATATCCATCAGGATCAGGGCATGGCCGCCGCCACGGGCCTTTTCTACTGCCTCCTGCCCATTGTTTGCGATATCCGGCGCGAGGCCGGCGTCATGCAGGATGAAGGTCAAAACATCGCGGTTCACCGGTTCGTCTTCCGCCACCAGCACGCGGGTGCCGGGGAACAGTCTGGCCAGCGCCTGGCGCGCGGGTTCGCCGGATTGCGGTTCTGCGGCCTGCGCGTCGCTTGTCGCATGCTTGAGCCTGAGGGTTGCCCAGAAGGTGCTGCCCCGGCCTTCCTCACTGACCACCCCGACGTCTCCGCCCATCAGGAGGGCGATGCGCTTGGAGATGATCAGGCCCAGACCGGTGCCGCCGTATTTGCGGGTCATCGAACCGTCGGCCTGGGCAAAGGCGTGGAACAGGCGTGCCTGCTGTTCGGGGCTGATGCCGATACCCTGGTCCGTGACTTCCAGCTTCAGCAGGATGCCGAGCCTGTCTTCCCCGGCGACCGTGGCACGTATGTCGATCTCGCCCCGTTCGGAAAACTTGATGGCGTTGCCGATCTAGTTGAGCAGTATCTGACGCAGGCGCGTGGCGTCACCGCACAACCGGACGGGCACGGCCCGGTCGATCTGCCAGGACAGAACCAGGCGCTTGGACTTGGCCTGCGCTTCTTGCATCTGCGATGTTTCGGCGATGACTTCGGCAAGCGAGAAGTCTTTCTCCTCCAGGACCAGCCGGTCGGATTCGATCTTGGAAATGTCGAGGATGTTGTTGATGACATCAAGCAGGTGATTCGCTGCGCTCCGGCTCTTCATGAGCCAATCCCTATGCCTGGGGTCGGTGGTACTGCGTAGCACCAGATCGGTCATGCCCATGATGCCGTTCATCGGCGTGCGAAGCTCATGGCTCATGTTGGCGAGGAACATGCTCTTGGCGCGGTTCGCGGCCTCGGCTTCGTCGCGGGCCTGGGACAGTTCCGCAGTGCGCGCGAAAACCTTTGCTTCGAGGCCGAGGTTGAGCTCTCGTAGGGCAAGTTCCGAGCGGCGTAGCTCGGTGTTGTCTATGAACACGGCGAGGAAATCCGTGTCGAAGATTATCCCGCCGATCTGGATGAGTCGCTCTTCGCCCATATTGTTGGTAACGCGATACTCGCGCCCCAAAATTTCCTTGCCCGCCTGGCGAGCTTGCTTGACGTCAAGATTCCATGTCTCCTGCACCCACCGGCGATACACCGGATCCGGGTAGGCTCGGACCCACCACTCCGCCAACGTTGGCACCGCTCCCTCGTCATACCCGAATAAATCGAGAAACCGCTGGTTACGAAGATAAATACGCCCATCTGAATCCACCAAGCACAGGCCGATAGGCATGTGCATGACGAGATGCTTGAGATTGTCTTCGGCCTGCCTGCGTTGGGTGATGTCGGTATGCGTGCCGATCATGCGCAGCGGCTTGCCCGTGGCATCGCGCTCGACCGCCAGGCCGCGGTCGAGTATCCACTTGTAACTGCCATCCTTGCAACGGACACGGTGCTCGTTGACGTAATTCGGCGTCTTGCCGTCGAGATGCGCCTGCACATCCGCCATCACGTGTTCGAGATCGTCGGGATGAACGCGCTGGCTCCATTCGTCGAGGCCGTTTCCGATCTCGTCCTCGGTGAAGCCCAGCATTTCTTTCCAGCGTTTGCTGAAGAATACGCGGCCATTCGGAACGTTCCAGTCCCACAAGCCGTCGCCGGAGCCCTCGACGGCAAATTTCCAGCGGTACTCGCTCGCCCGCAACTGTTCCGCACTATTGCTGAGGTCTTCCGTCAGATCAATGGCGATCTCTTCGGCCCTGGCCTGGCGATTCGACAGCGTCAGGATCAAGCCGCCCAAGAGTCCGCTGAGCAGCATGCCACCCAGCAGCGTTGTCCAGGCGCTGAGGTAGTTGATGCCGGTATCTCCATCGGTCACGTCAAGCGTCAGCAGCCATTGGCGACCGCCAAAGTCTATCGTTCGCTGTTGAAAGAGGGCGGACGGCACCTTTCGTGTATCGGCAGGATGGCTGTCAAACAGCTCAAGGGCCTTCGTTGCCTGAAGTCCGTCGAACACGCGAAGATGTGCGCTTCTGCCTTCACGCTCCTTCCAGTCGGCAAGAATCCCTGCCATCAGATCGCCCATGCGGTAGGGGCTGTAGGCCCAGCCGAGCAGCGCTGCCCGCCGCTCCGCGAGCGTCGCGGTTGGAGCGCCGTTGCGGTAGACCGGAACATACATCAGCGTCCCTGCCTGGACTTCCTTTCCAGTCTCCTGCACCAGTTCGACCTTGCCCGAAAGCGCGACAAGGCCGCTGTCGCGCGCGCGCTCCATGGCCGCGCGGCGCACCGGTTCGGAAAACATGTCGTAACCGAAAGCGCGCAAGTTGCGGTCCCGGAACGGCTCCAGGTAAATGATGGAACTGTAGACTTCACGCGGGCCCGCCGGGCGCACGGCATAGTCGGGGAATCCCTCGGCACGGATGGCGGCGACATGGGCGGCGAGCTGGCTTGGCTGGATGAGCTGTGAAAAACCTATGCCCTGGACACCGGGAACCGCATCCTCGGCGCGCAGCTTGTCGACATAGGCTTTCCATTCCTTCCGATTCACGCTCTGCGAACCGGCAAACACGCCGGCTCCGCCATTAAGAATCAGGGCATAGGAATTCAGGCGTTCGCGGACCTTGAGGGTGACCTGGTCGGCGGTGAAGGCGAACTGCTCTTTGCCGTCGTTTTCAATTCCCGTCTTGACGGCCAAGCTGGCGAGAACGCTCAGGGCAAGCCCGACACCAAAAACAATCCAGGCCGGGGCGTACCGCTTCGGATCCTTACTCATGCGCGCAAATCCCTGTCAATTGGCTTTGTCGCTGGCTCGCGCGGCATTGCCGGTGCAAGGCCTGTAAGCGCGATCGATGGTCAAATCGCCGTCCTCCCGGCGCCGACTCTCAGACGCCCTGCTTCAGGCTGGCCTCGATGAAGGCGTCGAGGTCGCCGTCGAGCACCTTCTGCGTGGCCGAAATTTCGACGTTGGTGCGCAGGTCCTTGATGCGGGAATTGTCGAGCACGTAGCTGCGGATCTGGTGGCCCCAGCCGACGTCGGTCTTGCCGGCTTCGAGCTTGTCGGCCTCGGCCTGGCGCCTGCGCAGTTCCAGTTCATACAGGCGCGACTTCAGCATCGCCATGGCCTCGGCGCGGTTGCGGTGCTGCGAGCGGTCGTTCTGGCACTGGACGACGATGCCGGTCGGCACGTGGGTGATGCGCACCGCGGAGTCCGTCTTGTTGATGTGCTGGCCGCCGGCGCCGGAAGCCCGGAAGGTGTCGGTGCGCAGATCGGCGGGATTGATGTCGACTTCGATCGAGTCGTCGATCTCGGGATAGACGTAGAGGCTGGCGAAGCTGGTGTGGCGCCCACCCGAGGAATCGAAGGGGGATTTCCTCACCAGTCGGTGCACGCCGGTTTCGGTGCGCAGGAAGCCGTAGGCATAGTCGCCCTCGACCTTGATCGAGGCACTGCGGATGCCGGCCACGTCACCGTCGGTCTGCTCCAGCAGTTCGGTCTTCCAGCCCTTGCGTTCGCAGTACTTCAGGTACTGGCGCAACAGCATCGAGGCCCAGTCGCAGGCTTCGGTGCCGCCGGCGCCGGCCTGGATGTCGATGAAGCAGTTGTTGGGGTCGGCCGGATTGTTGAACATGCGGCGGAATTCGAGGTCGGCGACCTGCTTTTCGGTGGCGTCGAGATCGCGCTCGACCGAGCTCAGCGTGTCTTCGTCTTCTTCTTCCCGCGCCAGTTCGAAGAGGTCGCGCGCGTCCGCCAACGCGGCGCTGACGCCGGACAGGGTGCCGACGATGGCTTCCAGCGATTTCTTTTCCTTGCCGAGGGCCTGGGCGCGCTCGGCGTCGTCCCAGAGCTTGGGATCTTCGAGGATCTGGTTCAGTTCGGCGAGTTTTTCCGCTTTGCCATCGTAGTCAAAGATACCTCCGCAGTTGCTCGCCGCGCCCTTGCAGGTCGGCGATACGGTTGGCGACGGCATTGATGCGTTCGGCTTCCATGAAGATTCCTGCGGCGAAAAATGCAAATTATACGCGCAGCAAAGGGCCGGCCGGCCGTTGCAAACCCAACCGAATGGCGTCCTTGCGGATGTGTTAACCTCCGGCCACTCCGTGATCAAGGCTGTCAATAATGGCTGAAATGATGTTCTACGAGCGGGTTGTCCCTCTGAACGAGCAGGTTCATGCCGGATTGAAGGTTCGCCCGGCAGCGAATTTCGCCTACGCCGCGGCGGTCAACTCGGTACCGTTGCTCGCCAGCGAGTTTTTCGAATGCGCCCGCGAGTACCCGATCGTTTTCGCGCGAGGACAGACCGGCCCCCTGCCGGCCGTGCTCCTGGGCTTGCGCGATGGCGAAAACCTGTTTGTCGATGGCGCCGGGAAATGGGCCGCGCGCTACGTTCCCGCCTTTGTCCGGCGCTACCCCTTCGTGCCGGCCAATGGGCCGGGCGGGGACTTGCTGGTCTGCATCGACGAGGCCTCGCCATGCTTCAGCACCACGGATGGCGAAGCGCTTTTTGCCGATGGCAAGCCGACGGCCCAATTGGATCATGCGATCAAGTTCCTGCGCGAGTTCCACCAGGCGGCGGCTCTGACCGAGGCGCTTGGGCGGCGCATCGAGGAGCTCGGGCTGCTGCGCCAGGCGGACTCGGTGGCCCGGCTGAATGACGGGTCGCAGTTCCGCCTCAACGGACTGCACGTGATCGACGAGGCCAAATTGCGCGCCCTCGGCAAGAAGGCGATGCAGGAGTTGTTCGCCAATGGCAGCCTGGGCGTGATTTATGCACACCTCATTTCGCTGGGCAACCTATCCGGCCTGGTTGACCGGATGAGCGCTCGCGCCAAGGCGCTGGTCGATATCGTCCTCTACGCGCTGATCATCCTGCCCTTCGTCACCTGGCTGGTCTTCGGCCTCCAGGGACGCGTGGCGCAGGCGATCAAG
>JALHNN010000070.1:0-2438 GCA_022843505.1 Sulfuritalea sp. | reverse complement strand
CCGGATCGCCCGTCCGGCGCGGGGTTTCAATCGGGCGGGATTTTTCCGCTATCATTGGAATTTCCCGCAGCAGCATTTCCATGGCCAAATACGTCTTCGTCACGGGTGGTGTCGTGTCCAGTCTGGGCAAGGGCATCGCCGCCGCCAGCCTCGGGGCGATCCTCGAATCGCGCGGCATCAAGGTTACGCACCTCAAGCTCGATCCCTACATCAACGTCGATCCCGGCACGATGTCGCCGTTCCAGCACGGCGAAGTCTTCGTCACCGAGGATGGCGCCGAGACCGACCTCGATCTCGGTCATTACGAGCGCTTCACCAGCGCCAAGATGGGCAAGCGCAACAACTTCACCACCGGCCAGATCTACGAGTCGGTGATCAAGAAGGAAAGGCGCGGCGAGTACCTCGGCAAGACCGTGCAGGTGATCCCGCACATCACCGACGAGATCAAGCTCTACATCAAGCGCGGCGCGGAAGGCGCCGACGTGGCGATCGTCGAGGTCGGCGGCACGGTGGGCGACATCGAGTCGCTGCCCTTCCTCGAAGCGATCCGCCAGATGGGCATCCAGGAAGGTCGCCAGAATGCCTGCTACATCCACCTCACGCTGGTTCCCTGGATCGCCTCGGCGGGTGAACTGAAGACCAAGCCGACGCAGCACTCGGTCAAGGAACTGCGCGAGATCGGCATCCAGCCTGACATCCTGCTGTGCCGTGCCGACCGGCCGATTCCCGAGGACGAAAAGCGCAAGATCGCGCTATTCACCAACGTCCAGGCCGAGGCGGTGATCGCCGCCCTCGATGCCGATTCGATCTACAAGATCCCGGCCATGCTGCACGACCAGATGATCGACGAGATCGTCTGCCACAAGCTCGGCATTCTGGCCAAGGCGGCGAACCTCTCGGTCTGGAAGAACCTGGTCGACGCGCTCGAGCATCCGCAGCACGAGGTCAACGTCGCTTTCGTCGGCAAGTATGTCGACCTCACCGAGTCCTACAAGTCGCTGACCGAAGCCCTGGTCCATGCCGGCATCCATACGCGAAGCAAGGTCAACATCCATTACATCGATTCCGAGGGCATTGAGACCGGGGGCACGGCGCCGCTGGAGAAGATGGACGCCATCCTCGTCCCGGGCGGCTTCGGCAAGCGCGGCACGGAAGGCAAGATCGCCGCGATCCGGTTCGCGCGCGAGCACAAGGTTCCCTACCTCGGCATCTGCCTCGGCATGCAGCTCGCCACCATCGAATTCTCGCGCCATGTCGCCGGCCTCGACGGCGCGAACAGCACCGAGTTCGATGCGGATACGCCTCATCCCGTAGTGGCGCTGATCACCGAATGGCAGGACCGCGAAGGCCGCGTCGAAAAGCGCGATGCGACCTCCAACCTGGGCGGCACCATGCGGCTTGGCGCCCAGCGCTGCCCGATCAAGGCCGGCACCCTGGCGGCGAGGATTTACGGTGCCGAAGTCAACGAGCGCCACCGCCATCGCTACGAAGTGAACAACGTCTATGCGCCCAAGCTCGAGGCGGCCGGCATGGTGATCTCGGCGCGCACGCCGAGCGAGGACCTGCCGGAGATGATGGAGCTTCCGGCCGCGATGCATCCCTGGTTCGTCGGCGTGCAGTTCCACCCGGAATTCACTTCCAATCCGCGTACCGGCCACCCGCTGTTCATCGCCTACATCAAGGCGGCCCTGGCCCACAAGGGGGCTGCCCAGTGAAGCTGTGCAGGGAATCAGGGAAAGCCGCCCAATGAGACTCTGCGGTTTTGAGGTCGGACTCGATCAGCCGCTGTTCCTGATCGCGGGGCCCTGCGTCATCGAGTCGCGCGAGCTGGCCTTCGAGACCGCCGGCAAGTTGCAGGAGATCTGCCGCGGGCTAGGGCTGAACTTCATCTACAAGTCGTCCTACGACAAGGCCAATCGCAGCTCGGGCAAGTCGTTTCGCGGCCTCGGCATGGAGCAGGGCCTGGCCATCCTGGCGGATGTCCGCAAGGAACTGGGGGTTCCGGTCCTGACCGACGTTCACGCCGAGCACGAGGTGTCGGCCGTGGCGGCCGTGGTCGACGTCTTGCAGACCCCCGCATTCCTCTGCCGCCAGACCGACTTCATCCAGGCCTGCGCCGCCTCGGGCAAGCCGGTGAACATCAAGAAGGGCCAGTTCATGGCGCCCGGCGACATGAAGCAGGTGGTGCTCAAGGCGAGGGAAGCCAGCGCTGGTGCCGATTCCATCATGGTCTGCGAGCGCGGTGCCTCCTTCGGCTACAACAACCTCGTTTCCGACATGCGCAGCCTCGCCATCATGCGCGAGACGGGCTGTCCGGTGGTCTTCGATGCCACCCACTCGGTGCAACTGCCCGGCGGGCAGGGCGACAAGAGCGGCGGCCAGCGCGAGTTCGTGCCGGTGCTGGCGCGCGCGGCGGTGGCCGTCGGCGTCGCCGGTCT
>JALHNN010000069.1 GCA_022843505.1 Sulfuritalea sp. | reverse complement strand
GCCATCGCCGACGCCTTCTGCTCGGCCGTCATCTTCTCCTTCTTCACCAGGCGGTCGAGGCTGCCCGAGATCGCCGCCACGCCCTTTTGCACCGCCGCGTCGTTGATGTCCAGCATGACGGCCGGAATGCCCACTACCGCGCAGGCCTGCGCAATGCCGTTACCCATGGTGCCGGCGCCGATGATGCCCACTGTCTTGATTGCCATTGACTGCTCCTTAGAAAGATTGCTCGATTACGACGACGATCCCGACAGCTTTCGGGCACCGCCTAAACTTTGCCGACCGCCTCCCCGAATGCCTCGACCTTGGCCCAGTCGGTGAATTCGTAGCTCCTGCCCGGGTCGGTCGGACCGTGGGTGATGCACATGATCAGGCGGATCATGAAGCGATCGAAGACCCCGTAGCGCGGGTAATCCAGCCTGCCGGCGAAGACCGCCAAGTGTGTCGGCCGCCATGTCGTCTGGCGCAGGAACTTCCGCAGGTAGGGATTGGTGTGCGGCTCACACTTTTCAGGCTTGCGGGCGACGATATTGACCGAGAAGAATGCAGTGGGCCTGCCCTCGAGTTGGCGGCGGTGGCGTTCGATGAAATCGAAAACCGCCTTGCGATGCCGCCCGTAGCGAATGCTGGCGCCGATCACGATCCTGTCGAAGGCTTCCGGAGCAGGCTCGGCGGCCCCGTCGAGCGCAAGCACCAGCACGTCGTGCCCCTGTCCCGCCAGGACCCGCCTGAGCCGTTCGCAAATCGCCGCCGTATGGCCGTCGACGGTAGAGAAAAGCACAAGTATCCTGGCCATCGTTGCCGGCGCCTGGCACCAGGCGCAGCACAAGCGGAATGCGCAGCGACTACTTGCCGGACGAAGTCTTCGACGCCATGTAGGACACGGCGGCGCGAATGTCCAGATCGCTCAGGTTGGTGAATCCGCCGCGGGCGGGCATCTTGTTGTGTCCGTTTGCCGCTGACAGCACCAATTCGTTGATGCCTTTTTCCAGCCGCGGGCGCCAGGCAGGACCATCACCGATCTTCGGCGCATTGTTGGCGCCTTCACGGTGGCAGTTGCCGCAGGCCCTGGCAACGATCTGCTCGCCGGTTCCGTGCTTCACGTCATCAAAGGTCTTCACCGGATCCGGCGTCTTGCCGCCGCTGACCATGTAGGCAACCGCGCGCGTCATTTCCAGGTCGGTCAGGCCCGGCTGGCCGCCATGTGCCGGCATCTTGCGATAGCCATCCATCGAACTGCGCAGCAAGCGGGGCAGGCCGTCCTTCGCGCGGGGAGTCCAGTCGGCACGGTTGCCGATGCGCGGTGCGCCGTCGGTACCCGGGCCATGGCACTTGATGCAGACCTCTTCGACAACGGCCTTGCCGCTCTTGTGCAGCTGCGCCGACGAGGCGCCCGGAATCAGACCAAACCAGCCCGCCATGGCGACGAGCGCCAGCGCAGCAGGGCGCTGTATACGTGAGATGAACATGGGATTCTCCGCAGTAGATGCCAAAAGTCTTATATGGCCGCTAGCATAGCATTCGCACCACTTGCTTTGGGGATTTCGCGGCCGGGACGCCGCAGCTGGAGCAGGTATCAGCCCGCCCGGATCAAGCGGGCGGCCGAAACCGTGTAGCATCCGCCGCGCCCGGCCTGAGCGGCCACTTCCACTCGCAAGCCATGCTCAATTTCCTCCAGCGCCTCCGTATCGCCACCAAGCTGTGGCTGCTGATCGGCGTCTTCAGCCTGGTCGGCGTTGCCGACAACCTCACCGAAATGGCCCTGGTGAGCCAGCGCCTGCATGTCGAGAAGGAAGCCCAGTTGCGGCATCTGGTCGAAGTCGCGCATACCGCGCTGCAGTCCTACGAGCGCGCCGCCCGCGATGGCCGCCTGAGCCAGGAGGCGGCCCGCCGGCAGGCGGCCGAGGCGGTGCGGCAGCTGCACTACGGAGCGCTCGAGTATTTCTGGATCCATGATCTGTCGCAGCCGGTGCCGGTCATGGTGATGCACCCGACCGTACCCGCACTCGAAGGCCGGCCGCTGACGGATGCCCGCTTCGACCGTGGCACCTCGATGCGCAGCGGACAGCAGGGCGACTACCAGCCGCTGGCGGGACGCAACCTGTTCGTCGCCATGAACCAGGCCATCGCCGCCACCGGCGACGGTTTCGTCACCTACGACTGGCCCAAGCCGGTCGCCGCGGGAGGAGTCACGGAAAGGCTTTACCCAAAGCTATCCTATGTCAAACGCTTCGAGCCGTGGGGGTGGGTGGTCGGCTCCGGCATCCATATCGACGACCTCGACGCCGAGTACTGGCGGGATGCGCGGCTGCGCCTGTTCAAGGCCGGGCTTTGGCTGGCGCTGCTCGGGGCGCTGGCCTGGTTCATCCTGCGCACCGTCGTGCAACCGCTGCGTGCGTTCCAGGCGACCATCGACGGCTTGCGCGCCGATCCGCGCAAGAGCCTCGAACTGCCGGCGGCGCAGCCCGGCGAACTCGGCCAGCTCTCCGTTTCCTTTGTTCGCCTGGTCGAGGACCTGCGCCGCTCGCGCAATGAACTGACACTGTCAATCGACCGGCTGCGCCAGACGGCACGCGCCTTCGCCAGCATGAAGGAAGGCATTCTGATCACCGACGCCGGAGGCCGGGTACTCTCCATCAATCCGGCCTTCACGCGGCTTTCCGGCTACGAACCCGAAGACGTGGTGGGCAAGACCACGGCCATGCTGCGCTCCGAGGCGCATGATGATGCCTTCTACGCCGAGATGTGGGCGCGGCTGCTTGCCAGCGGGCAATGGACAGGCCAGGTCAGCAACCGCACCAAGTCGGGCGAAGTCCGCCCGCAATGGGTGACGATACTCGCCGCCCGCGACCGGCGCGGCGCGGTGCGATGCTACGTTGCCCTGTATTGGGAGGCCGACGCGGCCGACAACAGCGACACCCCGGGGACCGCCGCGGCCTGATCCGGCGCGGACAGCAATGCGCGACCCGTCGCAGGCCAGCAAGTTCGCCGGGCAGAACGGCTTCTGGCGGCCAAGCTATGACGGCGGCGGCCTGCTGAACCTGATGAGCAGCATTTCTCTGGCCTGCGGCAACCACGACCCTGCCTATCCGCCGCTGGCCGGCATCGATTGCTCGGACTGGCAGAGGGCACGCAACCTGGTGCTGATCCTGGCCGACGGCGTCGGCGGCGATTTCATCGCCCGCACGCGTCCGGCGGGCTTTCTGCATCGCCACCAAGTGGCGACGCTCAGCTCGGTCTGCCCGACCACGACCGCCTGCGCCATCCCGACCGTGATGACCGGCCTGCCGCCGGCGGCGCATGGTCTGACCGGCTGGCACGTCTATCTCCAGGAGATCGACGCCATCACGGCGGTGCTGCCCCTGACCACCCGCGGCCTGGCCCTGGTCAATGGCGAGGCCCCGATCGATGCCAATGCCCTGTTCGGCTACCCGAAAATCTATCAGCGCCTGGCCCGCCCCTCCCATGTCGTATCCCCGGCGCGGATCGCCGAATCGACTTTTTCGCGCCTGCATGCCAGCGGCGCCACGCTGCATCCGTATTACCCGGAAGAATGGTCGCTGCTGGACCGGCTGCCCTTCTGTCGCCGGCGCCGGGATTTCTTCGGCACCCTGCGCCGCATCTGTCATGAGACGGGACCGCCGAAATTCGTCTATGCCTACTGGCCGGACTTCGACCACACCGCCCACGGCGCCGGAGTCGACAGCCCGGCGGCCGTCGGCTGCTTTAACGCGTTCGAGTCCCGGCTCGAAGCCTTCGTCGATGAGATGCGCGGCAGCGATACGCTGGTGCTGGTCACCGCCGACCACGGCTTCCTGGATTCACCCAGCGATCGACAGATCCACCTCGATGATCATGTGGCTTTCCGCGACATGCTGCTGCGCCCGCTTTGCGGCGAACGGCGCTTCGCCTACAGCTATCTCAAACCCGGGGTACGCGCGGACTTCGAGGAATACGTCGCCACGGTCTTCGCCGGACGCATGGAGGCCTGGTCGAGGGAGCGACTGCTCGACGAGCAATGGCTGGGCCCGGGGCCGAACAGCGCCCGGCTCGACCAGCGGCTGGGTGACTTCGTGCTGGCGATGAAAGACGACTGGACCGTGGTCGACCACGAAGCCGACGAAAAGCCTCTGCCCATGCTCGGCGTGCATGGCGGCTTGTCGCGGCAGGAGATGCTGGTTCCCTTGTGCGCGATGGCGGCCTGAGGGTTCCGCTGCCGCAGCAGAAAGCCGGCCTTGTCCTGAACATTCCCCGTCGATCGGGGATAGGCGCGAATCTCCGGCAGGGCCTACGTAACTTGTTGATCCAGATCAATAGGCGAATGCCGGATGGATTCAGAATCGGCATGGCATGGGTGGTTGGCTTTTTCTGCATTCGCCATGCGGCCGATTTCGGGCCACCGGCAAGTACGGAGCGACGCACGGGAGTTGAGCGACGCAACTCACGGAAGGCACACGAATGACTTTTCCGCTGTTGGCAAGGCACTCGATCAAGACCAGGGTCACGCTGGTCACGCTGTCCATATTCGTGGCCAGCATCTGGCTGCTTTCGTTCTACGTCAGCCGGATGCTGCGCTCGGACATGGAACGCCTGCTGGGCGATCAAGAATTCTCCACGGCCTCGCTGGTTGCCGACGATATCGAACAGGATTTGATGGATCGCATCTTGTGGCTGCAATCGGTAGCCGCAACCATTACCCCGGCGATGCTGGCCAATCCCGCCGGCCTGCAGCGATTCCTTGCCGAGCGTTTGATCCTCCACAAGCTGTTCAACGGTGGCGGCCTCATCTACCGTGCGGACGGAACCGCGATCGCAGACAGCCTGCCGGGCATGGATCGCATCGGCCTCAAGCACGTGGACCTCGATACCGTGGCGGCAGCACTCAAGGAGGGCAGATCGAGTGTCGGTAGGCCGTTCACGGACAAGAAGCTGCAGGCGCCGATGATCGGCATGGCAGTACCGATCCGCGATGCCCAGGGCAATGTGATCGGCGCTTTTGCCGGGATGACCAAGCTGCGTGCGCCGGGCTACCTGGACAAGATTTCGCGAAACCAGGTCGGCAAGACCGGCGGTTTTCTGCTGGTCGCCGCAAAGTCGCGCTTGATCATCGCCGCCACCGACAAGGCGCGGATCATGGAAGCTCTGCCACCCGCAGGGGTCAGCCCGATTCTTGACCGCTTCATCGACGGCTTCGAGGGCACGCAGGTCTTCGTCAATCCCCGTGGTGTCGAAGTCGTGGCTTCGGCCAAGGGCATCCCCGTGGCGAACTGGTATGTGGCGGCCATCATGCCGACCGAGGAAGCCTTTGCGCCGATTCGCGACCTGCAGCAACGCATGCTGCTTGCCACGATATTTCTCACCCTGCTGGCGGGTGGTCTGACCTGGTGGATGCTGCGCCGCCAACTCGCGCCGATGCTCGACACCGCCCAGCTCCTGGGCCGGCTGGCCACATCCGGACAGGCCGTGCAAGCCCTGCCCATCGCCCGGGACGACGAGGTCGGCAAGCTGATCGGCGGTTTCAATCGCCTGCTGGACAGCCTCGCGCAGCGGGATGCCAGGCTGCACGAACGTGACGAGATCCTGCGCAGCATCCTCGAAACCTCGCTGGACGGCTTCTGGCAGGTCGACAGCCAGGGCCGCCTGCTCGACGTCAACGCCACCTACTGCCAACAGTCGGGCTACAGCAGCGAGGAACTGCTCGGAATGTCCATCTCCAATCTCGAAGCGCAAGAAACCGCCGCCGAGACAGAAATGCACATCCGGAAGCTCATCGAGTCCGGCCGCGACCTGTTCGAATCCCGGCACCGCCGCAAGGATGGATCGATCTGGGACGTCGAGGTCAGTGCCACATTCCAGGCGGCGGGGGGATGGTTTTGCGTCTTTGTGCGCGACATCAGCGGACGCAAGCAGGCCGAGGGCGCCCTCAAGACGTCCGTGCAGCGATTCAGCGACCTGGTCAATACCACCGACGGGATCGTCTGGGAAGCCGACGCAAGCACTTTCGAATTCACCTTTGTCAGCAAGAAGGCGGAGGCCATCCTGGGCTTCGCCACCGACGACTGGCTGACCCCGGGCTTCTGGGTCGGGCACCTGCATCCGGACGACGCAACCTGGGCGCCAGAATTCTGCCTGTCATGCACCCGGCGCATCGAGCCGCATGACTTCGTCTACCGGTTCATTGCCAAAGATGGCCACACGGTATGGCTGCGCGACATCGTTACCGTGGTGGCGGAGAACGGCGCCCCGCGCTGGCTGCGCGGCATCATGGTGGACGTGACAAAGCAAAAGCACGCCGAGGCCGAAATCGAAGCGCACCGCCATCACCTCGAAGAACTGGTCCTGTCGCGCACTGCCGAGCTGTCGAAGGCGCGTGACGATGCCGAAGCCGCGAGCCGCGCCAAGACCATCTTCCTGGCCAACATGAGCCACGAACTGCGCACGCCGATGAACGGCATCCTCGGCATGACCGAGCTGGCGATGCGCCGGGCCACCGACCCGCAGCAGGTCGACTGGCTCAAGAAGAGTCAGGCGTCGGCGAAACACCTGCTTGCCGTGATCAACGACATCCTCGATATCTCCAAGATCGAATCCGACCGGCTGACCCTGGAGGATAGGGAATTCTCGCTTGCGGAAACCATTGCCGAAGTCATGCACATGGAGGAGGAGGCGGCCAAGGCCAAGGGTCTGGGCCTGTCATGGCAGGTCGATCCGGACCTGCCCGAACTGTTGTGCGGCGACGCCATGCGCCTGCGCCAGATCCTGCTCAACTTCACCGGCAATGCCATCAAGTTCTCCGACACGGGCGATATCGCAGTACATGCCTCAGCCGTCGAGGAAGACGACGTCAGCGTACTGGTGAAGATCGCGGTCACGGATCAGGGCATCGGACTCAGCCCCGAGCAGCAGGGGCGGCTGTTCCATGCCTTCACCCAGGCCGATGGCTCGATGACCCGCAGGTACGGCGGCACCGGTCTGGGTCTCATCATTTCCAGGCGGATCGCACGCCTGATGGGGGGCGACGCCGGGGTGGTCAGCGAGCCGGGGCGCGGCAGCACCTTCTGGGCAACAGCGCGACTTCGGCGGGCGACAGGCGATGCGCAGGCCGGGGTACTTGAAACCGCCGAACCGCCGCAGGAAGCCCTGCGGCGACAGTTCGCCGGAATCCGGATCCTGGTGGCGGAAGACGAACCCGTGAACCTCGAGGTGCTGGAGTTCCTGCTGCAGCAAGCCGGCCTCGCCGCCGATCTCGCCCACGATGGACAGGAAGCCGTGGAAAAGGTCCGTCAGGGCGGTTACGCGATGATCCTGATGGACGTGCAGATGCCGGTGATGGGAGGAATGGAAGCCACCCGGGCGATCCGGCAGATGCCCGGCATGGCGGACATCCCGATCCTGGCCCTGACGGCCAATGCCTATGACGAGGACAGGAACGCCTGCCTCGCCGCCGGCATGAATGATCACATCGGCAAGCCCGTGGAAGCCGACGCGCTTTGCAAAATCATGCTGCACTGGTTGCAGAAAGCCGCCGGGACCGTTCCCGCCTAATCGCGGGATCAACCACCGGCTGCACTGCCATCAATTTTCAGGCAAATCACAGGCGCAGCAGCAGCATCTTGCGCAGTTGCGATTCCTCGGCCAGCAACCGGCCGACAAGCACCTTGAACTCGGCGTCGCTGAAACCCTTGCGCGCCAGGTAGCCGCGAACCGCGGGCTGGACCACCGTGCGCCAGGCGTGTTTCTCGGCGCGCTCGCCACGCCGGTTGACCTGCCAGCCAAAAAACATCAATGCGACGAACCACGCCAGAACGGCCAGGCCGATGCGCGCAAGCAAGCCGACATCGGTATGGCTATCCAAAAGCAGGTAGCACGCCGGCCCGGAGACCAGGAAGCCGAACAGGGCAGGCACCATCAGGCCGTCCGCGTGACCCGTGATCGACTCGGTCATACGAACCTCGGTCGATTCAAGAAATGCCCGGGTTTCGTCCTCGAGGCTGACGAGGTTCAGCAGGCGCGCGCCACAGAATGGGCATTCGGTGACGAGCTCCGTTAGCCCGGCGCCACACTGGTCGCAGCGCTGCCCCGCCAAGCCGGAATCCAGGTCCGACGCCCCGCTCATCGCCGTGTCGCCAGCGCCGACTTTTGTTCCGCCCCGGATTACATACTCCGCCGGTACTGCCCGCCCACCAGATCCAGCGCGTTCGAGATCTGCCCCAGCGAACAATGGCGCACGGCCTCCATCATCACGGCGAAGACGTTGCTATTGTCGATCACGGCCTGGCGCAGCTTGGCCAGCGAAGCCTCGGCCTGTCCCGCGTTGCGCTTCTGGAAATCCGCCAGACGCTTCAACTGCGACTGCTTTTCGTCCTCGGTCGAGCGCGCCAGTTCGATTTCGCTGGCCACGCCCGAACCATGCGGATTGAGGAAGGTGTTGACGCCGATGATGGGGTAGGAGCCGTCGTGCTTCTTGTGCTCGTAGTGCATCGACTCTTCCTGGATCTTGCCGCGCTGGTAGCCGGTTTCCATGGCGCCGAGCACGCCGCCGCGTGACGCAATGGCTTCGAACTCCTTGAGCACGGCTTCCTCGACCAGGTCGGTCAGCTCTTCCATGACGAAGGCGCCCTGGTTGGGATTCTCGTTCTTGGCCACGCCCCACTCGCGGTTGATGATCAGCTGGATCGCCATGGCGCGACGCACGGATTCCTCGGTCGGCGTAGTGATGGCCTCGTCGTAGGCATTGGTATGCAGCGAGTTGCAGTTGTCGTAGATGGCGATCAGCGCCTGCAGCGTGGTGCGGATGTCGTTGAAGTCCATCTCCTGCGCGTGCAGCGAGCGCCCGGAGGTCTGGATGTGGTACTTGAGCTTCTGGCTGCGCTCGTTGGCGCCGTACTTGTTCTTCATCGCCACGGCCCAGATGCGGCGCGCGACGCGGCCGATCACCGAGTATTCCGGGTCCATGCCGTTGCTGAAGAAGAAGGAGAGATTCGGCGCGAAGTCGTCGATGTGCATGCCGCGCGCGAGGTAGGTTTCGACGTAAGTGAAGCCGTTGGCCAGGGTGAAGGCGAGCTGGCTGATCGGGTTGGCGCCGGCCTCGGCGATGTGGTAGCCGGAGATCGACACCGAGTAGAAGTTGC
>JALHNN010000068.1 GCA_022843505.1 Sulfuritalea sp. | reverse complement strand
AAGGTCGCGCCAGCGACGTTTGCGATTGGACGGGGGCGGGGGTGGGCGGGCCATCAGGTCTTAGGGGCTCGTTACGGAGTAACGAGGCGATGGCGAGCCATGTCTCGTGGCGCGCCGGTGGACCGGTGGCGCGCGCCTACTTCCCGGCCGACCTTGACGATCTCGCCGAGTTTCTCGGTCGACTGCGTCACGACGAGCCGCTGCTGCTGGTCGGGCTGGGCAGCAATCTGCTGGTGCGCGACGGCGGCTACGACGGCACCGCGATCTTCACCCACGGTGCGCTCAAGGAAATGCGCCGCGAGGACGACGGCCGCTTCTATGCCGAAGCCGGCGTCGCCTCGCCCAAGCTGGCGCGCTTCGTCGCCAACGCCGCTTGCGCCGAGGCCGAGTTCCTCGCCGGCATACCCGGCACGGTCGGCGGCGCGCTGGCGATGAACGCCGGTTGCCACGGCGGTGAAACCTGGCGCTACGTCGACCAGGTGCTTATGCTGAATCGCCAGGGCGAGCGGATCCTGCGCAGCGCGGAGGACTTCGCCATCGCCTACCGCCATGTCGGGCTGAAGGCCGCAACCGACGAGATCTTTGCCGCGGCCTGGTTCCGTTTCCCGCCCGGCGACGCCGAGGCGGCGCGCGGACGCATGCGTGAGCTGCTGGAGTGGCGTGTGGCGAAGCAGCCGCTGCAACTGCCGAATGCGGGTTCGGTGTTTCGCAATCCGCCCGGCGACCACGCCGCGCGCCTGATCGAGGCGGCCGGGCTCAAGGGCACACAGATCGGTGGCGCGCAGGTTTCCGAAAAGCATTCGAATTTCATCGTTAATCCCGAGGGCGCGGCCAGCGCGAGTGCGATAGAAATGCTAATCGGCCGGGTTCAGGCCGAAGTGCGCGAAAAGTTCGGGATTTCGCTGGTGCGCGAAGTGCGCATCGTCGGCGTGGCGGGGCAGGGCGGGGAAAGGTCTTGATGGCATTCGGCAAGGTGGCGGTGATGATGGGCGGCAAGTCGGCCGAGCGCGAGGTGTCGCTGAAAAGCGGCACCGCGGTGCTGGCCGCGCTGCGCGCCGGCGGCATCGATGCCCATGCCTTCGATCCGCGTGACAAGCCGCTCGAGGCACTGCACGCCGAGGGCTTCCACCGCGTGTTCATCGCCCTGCACGGGCGCGGCGGCGAGGATGGCAGCCTGCAGGGCGCGCTCGACCTGCTCGACATTCCCTATACCGGCAGCGGCGTGCTGGCTTCGGCCCTGGCGATGGACAAGTGGCGCAGCAAGCTGGTCTGGCAGGCGTCCGGCCTGCCGGTGCCGGAATATGTCGTGCTCGATGCCGACAGCGATTTCGCCGCCGTCGAAGCCCGCCTCGGGCTGCCGATCTTCGTCAAGCCGGCCAACGAGGGTTCGAGCATCGGCATCAGCAAGGTCAAGGCGGCGGGCGGTCTGCGCGCGGCCTACGAGCTTGCGGCCGGCTACGACCGTTGCGTGATTGCGGAGAAATTCCTCGCCGGCGGCGAGTACACCGTCGGCATTCTCGGCGAACGGGCGCTGCCGGTGATCCGCATCGTGCCGGCGACCGAGTTCTACGACTACGAGGCCAAGTACCTGCGCGACGACACCGAGTACCGGATCCCGAGCGGGCTGGGCGAGGAGCGCGAGGCGGAGATGTGCGAACTCGCCCAGCGCGCCTATCGCGCGCTGGGCGGACGCGGCTGGGGCCGCGTCGACCTGATGCTCGATGCGGCGGGTGCCATCTATTGCCTGGAAGCCAACACCTCGCCGGGCATGACCGACCATTCGCTGGTGCCGATGGCGGCACGCGCCGCCGGGATCCCTTTCCAGCAGCTGGTGCTGGAACTTCTGGCCGGGGCCGCCCATGGCTAAGCGTTCCACCGCGAATCGCAAGACCGACAAGGATGCCGGCGACGGCTTCTGGGATCGGCCGGTAACGATGAACCTGCTCGCCGACCTGCTGTTCCTGATCGGCGGCGTGCTGCTGGCCTGGTCGGGTGCGGTGGCGCTGCAGAACCTGCCCGCCTTTCCCCTGCAGCAGGTGGTGGTGGTGACGCCGGTGGAGCAGGTGTCGCGGGGACAGATCGAACATGCGGCGCGCACGGTCCTGACGGGCAATTTCTTCACCGTCAACCTCGACGCCTCGCGGGCCGCCTTCGAGCGCATGCCCTGGGTGCGCAGCGCCTCGCTGCGCCGCCTGTGGCCCGACGGCGTCGAGCTCAGCATCGAGGAGCACCGCGCCGTCGGGCGCTGGACGCCGCAGGACGGCGAATCACGCCTGGTCAATGCGCAGGGCGACGTCTTCGTCGCCAGCACCGATGCGCCCTTGCCGCGCTTGCTCGGACCCGAGGGCTCGGCGCCGCGCGTGCTGGAACGCTACCGCGCTTTCAGCGAGGCCCTGGCACCCGCCGGTCGCAAGCCGGTGGCAGTCCATCTTTCGGCGCGCGAGGCCTGGCAGGTCAGGCTGGACGACGGCGTGGTGCTGGAGCTGGGACGTGACCAGCCCAAGCATCCGCTCAGCGAGCGCCTCGAGCGCTATGCGAGCAATTACGCGGCGGCCAGCGCCGCCGTGACGGGGCGCCTGCCGGCGATAGGCACGGTGGACCTGCGCTATCCCAACGGCTTCGCCTTGCGGGGAGGGGCTGCGCCCTCCCCGCAGGCAAAGGAACTCCCCCCACCCCCCATCCCCCGCCCCCGGGCGGGGGTGACTAGTCACCTCCCCCGCCTGGCGGGGGAGGAAGGGAGGGGGTGCCCACCCTTGGCGAGGCCATGCGGCCGTTCGGAGGCCGCATGAGCAAAGATACAAAACGCGATCTGATCGTCGGCCTCGACATCGGCACCTCCAAGATCGTCGCCATCGTCGGCGAGCTCGATGCCGAGGGCCGGCTGGGCGTGCTCGGCATCGGCAGCCAGGAGTCCACCGGCCTCAAGCGCGGCATGGTGATCAACATCGAGGCTACCGTGAATTCGATCTCGCGCGCCATCGCCGAGGTCGAGATGATGGCCGGCTGCAAGGTGCGCGAGGTGTACACCGGAATCGCCGGCAGCCACATCAAGAGCAAGGATTCCACCGGCATGGCCGTGGTGCGCGACAAGGAGGTCACCCAGGCCGACGTTGAGCACGCCATCGAGGCGGCCAACGCAACCTCGATCTCCGCCGACGACCAGATCCTGCACTCCCTGGTGCAGGAGTTCATCGTCGATGGCCAGGACGGCGTCAAGGAGCCGATCGGCATGGACGCCAAGCGCCTCGACGTCAAGGTGCACCTGGTGACCGGCGCCGTGACGGCGGTGCAGAACATCGTCAAGTGCGTGCATCGCTGCGGCCTGGAAGTGGTCGACCTGGTATTGCAGCCGCTGGCTTCAGGCTACGCCGTGCTGACCGAGGACGAGAAGGACGTCGGGGTCTGCCTGGTGGACATCGGCGGCGGCACCACGGACGTGGCGGTCTTCGTCCAGGGAGCGATCCGCCACACGGCGGTGATCCCGATCGCCGGCGACCAGCTGACCAACGACATCGCCATCGCCCTGCGCACCTCGACCCAGGACGCCGAGGACATCAAGATCCGCTATGGCGTGGCCCTGCAGCAGCTGGCCGATCCCGAGGAAATGATCGAGGTCCCGGGCGTCGGCGACCGTCCGTCGACCCAGCTTTCGCGCCAGACCCTGGCCGGCTTCATCCAGCCGCGGGTCGAGGAGATATTCCAGAAGGTGCAGGAAGAACTGCAGCGCAGCGGCAAGGAGCGCCTGCTGCGCGCCGGTGTCGTGCTGACCGGCGGCGCGGCGCAGATGCCGGGCATGGCCGAGCTGGGCGAGGAGATTTTTCACAATACCGTGAAGCTGGCGATGCCGCACTACGACGGCAATTTGCGCGATTTCGTGCGCAATCCGCGCCACTCCACGGCCATGGGTTTGTTGTTGGAAGGGGTGGCGCAGCGTCAACGCGGCATGAAGGTGCAAAGCCCGCGCAGTTTCGGGCAGGTTCTGGCGCGCATGAAGGCGTGGTTCACGAGAAATTTTTGAGGCGGTGGTCTTTTTCAGGAGGCAAGCATGTTTGAACTAGAGGAAGTGGCGGGGCAGGGGTCGGAGGGCAATTCGACCGTAATCAAGGTGGTCGGGGTCGGCGGCGCCGGCGGCAACGCGGTGGACCACATGATCCGCGAAGGCGTCGGCGGCGTCGAATTCATCTGCTGCAACACGGATTCGCAGGCGCTGAAGAAGAGCAATGCCCATGTCAAGCTGCAACTCGGGCCGGGCCTGGGCGCCGGCGGCAAGCCCGAAAAGGCGCGCGAACTGGCGCTGATGGAGCGCGAGCGCATCGCCGAGGCGCTCACCGGCGCCCATATGGTGTTCATCACCGCCGGCATGGGCGGCGGCACCGGCACCGGTGCCGGCCCCGTCGTCGCCGAAGTGGCCCGCGAGCTGGGCATCCTCACCGTCGCCGTGGTGACCAAGCCCTTCGAGTACGAGGGCAAGCGGAAGCGCCTCGCCGAGGAAGGCGTGGCGGAACTGTCGCGCCACGTCGATTCGCTGATCGTGATCCTCAACGAGAAGCTGGAAGAGGTTCTCGGCGACGAGGTCAGCATGCTCGAGGCCTTCATGGCCGCCGACAACGTGCTGCGCAATGCCGTGGGCGGCATCGCCGAAATCATCAACGTGCCGGGACTGGTCAACGTCGACTTCGAAGACGTGCGCACTGTGATGGGCGAGATGGGCAAGGCGATGATGGGTTCCGCCGTCGCCGCCGGCGTCGATCGCGCCCGTGTTGCCGCCGAGGAGGCCGTCGCCAGCCCGCTGCTGGAAGGCATCGAGCTGTCCGGCGCCCGTGGCGTGCTGGTCAATATCACCGCCAGCAATACGCTGGGCCTCAAGGAGTACAAGGAGGTGATGAAGACCATCCGCCAATACACGGCGCCGGAGGCGACGGTGATCTGCGGTGCGGTGTTCGACGAGACCATGGAAGACCAGTTGCGCGTCACCGTGGTCGCCACCGGTCTCGGCGTCGTCGGCGTGCGCGAAGCGGCCAAGCCGAGCATGCGGGTGGTCGAAACCGTCGGACTGCGCACCGGCACCGACAACCTGCAAGTCTACGACGTCACCAGCGTGCAGACCGGCATCGACCTGTCCAGCGTCAGTGTCAGCGGTCGCGGCAGCCCGCGCAATTCGCAGGTCGAGCAGATGGCCGCTTCCGGGGTGGACAAGTACGACATCCCGGCCTTCCTGCGCCGACAGTCGGACTGAGATCCGCGCGCAGCAGGCCCGGACCGGGGGATGCCTCCCCCGTCGGTCCGGGCCTGCGTGTTAAAATTGCTGTTCCGCAGCAAAGACTTCCCCGGCCAAACCATGCTCCGTCAGCGCACCCTGAAATCCGTGATCAAGGCGACCGGCGTCGGCCTGCATTCGGGCGTCAAGGTGACGCTGGTGCTGCGTCCGGCGCAGCTCGACACGGGCGTGGTGTTCCGCCGCGTCGACCTGAACCCGCCGGTCGACCTCAAGGCCGATCCGCTCGGCGTCGGCGATACGCGCCTCGCTTCCTGCCTGGAGCAGAACGGCGCCCGCGTCGCCACCGTCGAGCACCTGATGTCGGCCCTGGCGGGACTCGGCATCGACAACATCTACGTCGATGTCGATGCCGCCGAGTTGCCGATCATGGACGGTTCCGCCGCGCCGTTTGTATTCCTGCTGCAGTCGGCCGGAATCGAGGAGCAGAACGCGGCCAAGAAATTCCTCCGCGTCAGGAAGACGGTCGAGGTCAGGGACGGCGACAAGTGGGCCCGCCTCTCGCCTTACGACGGCTTCAGCCTCGATTTCTCCATCGTTTTCAACCATCCGGCGGTGGATCGCTCGGCCTCGCGCGCCCACATCGATTTTGCCGACCAGTCCTATCTGAAGGAAGTGGCGCGCGCGCGCACCTTCGGCTTCATGCAGGATGTCGAATCCCTGCGCGACCAGGGCCTGGCCCTCGGCGGCAGCCTGGAAAACGCCATCGTGATGGACGAATACCGGGTCCTCAACAGCGACGGCCTGCGCTACGCCGACGAGTTCGTCAAGCACAAAATCCTCGACGCCGTCGGGGATCTCTACCTGGCCGGCCATCCCCTGCTGGGTGCTTTTGCCGCCCACAAGTCGGGCCACGCCCTCAACAACCAGTTGTTGCGCGCCCTGCTGGCCGACGCCACGGCCTGGGAACTGGTCAGTTTCCAGCGCATCGAAGACGCGCCGGGAACGATTGCGCGGCTCTACCCCGGCCTCGCCTGAGCGGGCAGAGCCATGCTGCTGCTGCGGATCGTCGGCATCCTCGCAGCGATTGCCATCGGCAGCGGCATCGTCGCCTGGCTGTTCACCCGCGACCGGCGCTACCTGATCCTGTCGGGGCGCATCGCCCTCGGTGCCCTGGCTTTCAGCTTTGTGGTGCTGGTGCTGTTCGCCGTCGAGCGCCTGATCATTCTTTGACGCTTTGCAGCAGCCGACCGAGCGCGGACCTCAGGGGGGAGTCGGCAGGCAGCCCCCGTGCCAGCGCAGTTAGTCCTTGCTTCTGTCTGGGTCCAGGAAGGGCAGGTCTTTGATGCTTTTGCTTGGGCGATTTCTGGATTCCGGCTTGCACTCGAACCTCGATTTGGGTAACCTTCACCCCCTTGATTGATAAATCGTTGGCGATTCTCGGTCCAAGTTGACGGACTTTCGCCGCGACCGCGCCATTGGCGGCGTGGATAAAGAGTACCCCCAGACGGAAGTTGGCTACCCGGACATGAGGCGCGAGCGCCGCCGGCAGCGCAGCTTCCAGAGAGTGCTGGAATTGGAGCAGACGTTGGGCGTGGCTTGCGAGCCGCGCCAGGTGGTCGCCGGACACGAGGTGTTCCTGGAGGCTGCGCGATGTCATCGACTAGAAATTCTCCAGGCGGGGCCGCTTTTGGCTGGCCGGCCCACCCGGAAAGAATCGGAAGGGAGAGAAGTTTGCATATTATTCTCGTCTCGGATCGCCTTGCAACCGCAAGGAGCATCACCCTGACCTGGCGTCACCTGATGTTGTTTGCCGGAGCCATGATGGTTTCGGTGGTGATGCTCTCCTCCATCTTTTCCTATGTCACCGTGCGCCATGCCGCGGAAGTGCGCCTGCCCTTCCTGCAAAACCTGCTGCGGGCGATGAATGCCGAGGAAACCGAAAAATCCCGCGACTTCGTGCGTGAAAACCTCAACGCCATGGCGGTCAAGCTCGGCGAGATGCAGGCGCAACTGCTGCGCCTGGACACCATGGGCGAGCGCCTGGCGGCCATGGCCGGTGTCAAGCCCCAGGAACTCAAAGCCTTCGAAGCCAAGCCGGACGGCCGCGGCGGCCCCCTGGTGAGTCCCAGCGCGATGTCCTCGACCGATCTGCAGCGCGCGGTCGACGCCCTGGCGAAGCAGGTCGAAGCCAAGTCCGACGCGATTTCCATGATCGAATCGCAGATGCTGGAAGACCGCATCAAGAAAAGCCTGCTGCCGACCAGCCTGCCGGTGGAGGCGCAGTGGAACGCCTCTGCCTACGGCTGGCGGGTCGATCCCTTCACCGGCGAGCGCGCCATGCACGAAGGCGTCGATTTCGTCGCCGTCCCCGGCACCGCGATTCGTGCCGCTGCCTCCGGCGTGGTGCTCGCCGCCGAGCGCCATCCGCAGTACGGCAACCTGGTCGAGATCGACCACGGCAAGGACCTCACCACGCGCTACGCCCATGCTTCCAAGGTACTGGTCAAGCCGGGGCAGTTGGTCAAGCGCGGCCAGAAGATCGCCGAGGTCGGTTCCAGCGGCCGTTCCACCGGCCCGCACCTGCATTTCGAGGTGCGCATCCGGGGCATTGCCCAGAATCCCGACCGCTTCCTGCGCATGGCGCAGAACGGTCAGCGGCCGGCAACCCGACGCAACTGAGTCCCGCCCCAGGCGCAGGGGCGGCCGCCCCTGCGTGTTAAAATCGCGCTTTTGCTTTTACCGGCTGATGCGCGGCCGCGTTCCTCATGATCACCGGCTTACTCAAAAAGATCTTCGGCAGCCGCAATGACCGGCTGATCAAGCAGTATTCCCAGACCGTCAGCCGCATCAATGCCCTCGAACCGGCCATTTCGGCCCTGTCCGACGAGGCGCTGCAGGCCAAGACCGAGGAGTTCCGCGCCCGTCACGCCAGGGGCGAAACCCTGGACCAGCTGCTGCCCGAAGCCTTCGCCGTGGTTCGCGAAGCCGGCAAGCGGGTGCTCGGCATGCGCCACTTCGACATGCAGCTGATCGGCGGCATGGTGCTGCACAACGGCAAGATCGCCGAAATGCGCACCGGCGAAGGCAAGACACTTACGGCTACCCTGGCCGTGTATCTCAATGCCATCCCCGGCAAGGGCGTGCACGTCATCACCGTCAATGATTACCTGGCCAGCCGCGACGCCGACTGGATGGGGCGCGTCTATCGTTTCCTCGGGCTCACCGTCGGCGTGAACCTGTCGCAGATGCCGCACGACGAGAAGCAGGCCGCCTACGCTTCCGATATCACCTACGGCACCAACAACGAGTTCGGCTTCGACTACCTGCGCGACAACATGGTCTATGCGGCGGGCGAGCGGGTGCAGCGAGGACTCAATTACGCGATCGTCGACGAAGTGGATTCAATCCTGATCGACGAGGCGCGGACGCCCCTGATCATCTCCGGCCAGGCCGAAGACCACACCGACCTCTACGTGCGCATGAACGCCGTGCCGCCCTTGCTGACCAAGGGCGAGGCGGGCAAGGAACAGGGTGACCCCGACACCGGCGACTTCGTCGTCGACCTCAAGGCGCATTCGGTGCTGATGACCGAGGCCGGGCATGAAAAGGCCGAGGAAATCCTCGCCCGCCTTGGCATCCTCGCCGAGGGCAGCAGCCTCTACGAGCCCTCCAACATCCTGCTGATCCACCACCTTTATGCCGCGCTGCGCGCGCACAACCTGTTCCACCGCGACCAGCAGTACGTGGTGCAGAACGGCGAGGTGGTCATCGTCGACGAATTCACCGGGCGCCTGATGGCCGGCCGGCGCTGGTCGGACGGCCTGCACCAGGCGGTCGAGGCCAAGGAAGGCGTGGCGATCCAGTCCGAGAACCAGACCCTGGCCTCGATCACCTTCCAGAACTATTTCCGCATGTACGGCAAGCTGGCCGGCATGACCGGTACGGC
>JALHNN010000067.1 GCA_022843505.1 Sulfuritalea sp. | reverse complement strand
GGACAAGGACCGCGAATTCCTCACCCGCGGCGGCGTCTTCAGCAACGAGATGATCGATGCCTACATCGAGCTGAAGATGGAGGAAGTCACCAAGTTCCGCATGACGACCCACCCCGTCGAGTTCGACATGTATTACTCGATCTGATTCGCCTGTCAGCGCCGGCCAGGGCCGGCGCGTTAAGGAAAGGACGGGGGCTACCCGTCCTTTTTTTATGTCCGCACGGGACGGGCGGACGGTATCCTAGTGATATGTTCGCACGGGACAGGCGGACGGTATCCTGGCGATATGCCCGTGCCAGAGAACGGTACCCGGCGGATTTGGCATACACTCAAGGCCATGAAACGACTATTTTTCATCCTTCCCCTGATGCTGCCGCTGGCGGCAACGGCCAGCACGCTCTACAAGTGCACCGAGGAATCCGGGGTCGTGCTCTACACCAACCAGAAAACGCCGAAAAAGCACTGCGTCGTGCTCTCGCACTCGCCCGCACCGGTGCCGGCCGCGGCCCCCGCGCCGGGCAGCAGGCCGCGCGCCAGCGCCACGCCGACACCCGCCGACTTCCCGCGTGTTTCCGGCAGCGAGCAAAAAACGCGTGACAACGATCGCCGGGCCATCCTCGACAAGGAACTGGCCAACGAAACGCAACACGCGGAGAAAGCCAGGAAAGCCCTGCAGGAAGCCGGCAACCAGCCGGCAGACAAACTGCAGACCCTGCGCGACACACTGGCGCTGCACGAGCGCAACGTCGAGTCGCTGAAGAAGGAACTGGGCAGCCTGCGCTGACCCGCCAACGGGTACCTGCGGACTGGTGCGCTTCTTGCAGCACTTGCCGGCGATGAACTCCAGCGAATCCTTCAACGCCTTCAGCGGCCTCGACCTGCTGTCCTCGGCCGTGGTCCTGATCGATGGCAACCTCGTCATCCGCCACCTCAATCCGGCCGCGGAAAACCTGTTCGCCGTCAGTTCCCGCCAGCTCATCGGCCATCCCCTGGTGAGGCTGGTCGGCGAACCGGCCGAGCTTTCGGCCGCGCTGGACAACGCGCTGAAAAACAACTGGAGCTACACCGGGCACAACATCGGCATCGCGCGCGGACCCGACACGGAGCTTCATGTCGATTGCACCGTAACGCCGATCGAGGCGGCGAACGCCCGCCTGTTGCTCGAAGTGCGGCCCATCGACCAGCAGCTCAAGGCCGCGCGCGAAGAACAGCTCGCGCAGCAGCAGCAGGCCAACCGCGAGTTGGTGCGCAACCTGGCGCACGAGATCAAGAATCCGCTCGGCGGCATACGCGGTTCGGCTCAGTTGCTGGAACGCGAGCTCGCCAGCGAACCGCTCAAGGAATACACCCAGGTCATCATCGAGGAAGCCGACCGCCTGCAGGACCTGATGCAACGCCTGCTTTCGTCGCACCGGCTGATGCAGCCGGCATTGGTGAACATCCACGAGATCCTCGAGCGCGTGCGCCGCCTGATCCATGCCGAATACCACGATGTCAGCGTGCGCCGCGACTACGACACCTCGCTGCCCGACATCACCGGCGACCGCGAACAGCTGATCCAGGCCATACTCAACATCTCGCGCAACGCCGCCCAGGCAATGCAGGGCAGGGGTGAGGTCGTTTTCCGCACCCGCGCCGCGCGCCACGTCACCCTGGCGAAAAAGCACCACGAGCTGGCACTCGAATTGCAAGTGATCGACAATGGGCCCGGCATCCCCGAAGACATCCGCGACAAGATCTTCTACCCGCTGGTCTCCGGCCGTGAAAAGGGCAGCGGTCTCGGACTTACCATCGCCCAGAGTTTCGTGCAGCAGCATGGCGGCACCATCGAAGTCAGTTCGCGCCCCGGGCGCACCTGTTTCAGCTTGATGCTGCCGCTGGCGAAGAGAAAGAGGGAAGGGCAGTGACCGCATTGCAGCGCCGAGGAACCACAGCATGAACCCCGTCTGGATCATCGATGACGACCGCTCCATCCGCTGGGTGCTGGAAAAGGCACTCGGGCGCGAAGACATCCCCGCCAAGTCCTTCGGTTCCGCCGACGATGCGCTGGCGGCGCTCGAGGGCGGGCAGCGGCCGCAGGTTCTGGTCTCGGACATCCGCATGCCGGGCAAAAGCGGCCTCGAACTGCTGCGCCTGGTCAAGGAGCGCTACCCGGAGCTGCCGGTGATCATTATGACCGCCTATTCCGACCTGGATTCGGCGGTGGCGGCCTTTCAGGGCGGGGCCTTCGAGTACCTGCCCAAACCCTTCGATGTCGATCAGGCCGTGGAACTGGTACGGCGCGCACTCACGCAAGCCGCGCACCAAATTGGTGCATCCGAGGAAACCCGCACCGTCCCCGAGATTCTCGGCCAGGGCGCGGCGCTGCAGGAAGTGTTTCGCGCCATCGGCCGCTTGTCTACCTCCCACGCCACCGTACTGATCAATGGCGAATCCGGTACCGGCAAGGAACTGGTCGCCCGCGCCCTGCATCGCCACAGCCCGCGCAAGGACGCGCCGTTCATCGCCATCAATACGGCGGCCATCCCGCGCGACCTGCTCGAATCCGAACTCTTCGGCCACGAGAAGGGTGCCTTCACCGGCGCCGCCGCGCAACGCCGCGGCCGCTTCGAACAGGCCGAGGGCGGCACCCTGTTCCTCGACGAGATCGGCGACATGCCGGCCGAGCTGCAGACGCGCCTGCTGCGCGTCCTGTCCGACAGCCACTTCTACCGCGTCGGCGGCCATCAGCCGGTCAAGGCCAATGTCCGCGTCATCGCTGCAACCCACCAGGACCTCGAAAGCCGGGTCAAGGACGGCCTGTTCCGCGAAGACCTGTTCCACCGCCTCAATGTGATCCGCCTGCGTCTGCCGCCGCTGCGCGAACGGCGCGACGACATTCCCCTGCTGGCCAAGCATTTCCTGCAGAAAAGCGCGCTGGAACTCGGCGGCGAACCCAAGCGGCTGACCGATACGGCGTTGAAATACCTACAGGGCCTCGATTTCCCGGGCAACGTACGCCAGCTGGAAAACCTCTGCCACTGGCTCACCGTGATGGCGCCGGGGCAAAGCGTGGATGTCGCCGACCTGCCGTCCGAATTGCGGGAGGGTGCCGACAGCGCCCGGCGCGATCTTCCCGCCGACTGGAACACCGCGCTGGCCGCCGAGGCCGACCGCCTGCTCGCCGCCTCGCCCGGGAAAGTCTTCGACACCCTGACGCGCGAGTTCGAATCCACGCTGATCCGCCGCGCGCTGAATGCCACCGGCGGCCGTCGCGTCGACGCCGCACAACTGCTCGGCATCGGCCGCAACACGATTACGCGCAAGATCCAGGAACTCGGCCTCGACGATGCCCGGTCCGAAGCCGCGGAGACCTGAGCCACCACAGCAGCGGCATCAGTTATAGTCCTCCGCGCGCCGGCCGCATCCGCCGCGCTTTCCGGGGGACCTCCATGCCAGCCACCATCGCCGCAATCGCCGCCCGCCTCGGGCCCGTCGCGCGTCGCTTCGACATCGATGTCCTCGACAGCTGCGATTCGACCAACGCGGTGCTGCTGGCGCGTGCCGAAGCCGGCGCGCCTTCGGGAACGGTCGTCATCGCCAACCAGCAGACGGCCGGGCGCGGGCGGCGCGGACGCAGCTGGTTCGCCAGCCCCGGTGACAGCCTGACCTTCTCCCTGCTCTGGCGCTTCGCGCCGGGCACCGCCCCGGCCGGGCTTTCGCTGGCGGTCGGCCTGGCCGTCGCGCAAGCCTTGGCGGAAGTTCCCGGAGGGACGCAGAGCGCTGGCGCTGGTAATACGGCGCTGAAATGGCCCAATGACATCCTCAAGGACGGGCGCAAGCTCGGCGGCATCCTGGTCGAGCTGCTGCCCGGGGCGCCGCATGCCGCCGTGATCGGCATCGGCGTGAACCTGCGCCTCGCCGCGGCCATGCCGGATGACTTGCGCGCCGCTTCGGCGGCGCTCGATCTGCCGGATGCCAACCCGGACGCGCTATACGCCAGCCTGCTGACCCGGCTGCTGGAACGCCTCGAACAATTTACCGCCGGCGGTTTCGCGCCCATGCGCGATGAGTGGACCGCGCGTCACGCTTTCCAGGATGCGGCGGTGGTGCTGAGCGCCGATTTTGGCGCGCCGCGCCAGGGCATCTGTCGCGGGGTCGATGCCGACGGCGCGCTGCTGCTCGAAAGCGACGGTCGTGTCGAACGCATCCTTTCCGGCGAAGTCTCGCTGCGCCCGGCCTGAGGTCTCCCCATGCTGCTTTGCATCGATGCCGGCAACACCCGACTCAAGTTCGGCCTTCGCGAAGGCGCCGGCTGGCGCGTCCAGGGCGCGCTCGATTACGCCGAGCTCGATCGCCTGGCGCAGCGCCTGCCGGCTCCCCCGGCACGCATCGTCGCCTGCAATGTCGCCGGTGACGCCGTGCGCTCGCGCATCGAGGCGCTTTCCTCGGGGCTGCGCGTTCCCCTCGACTGGCTGACCAGCTCCGCCGTCGCCTGCGGCATCAGCAACGGCTACGACAAACCGCAGCAGCTCGGCGCCGACCGCTGGGCGGCATTGATCGGCGCCCGCGCGCTGCAAAGCGATGCCTGCGTGGTGGTCGTGGCCGGCACCGCCACCACCATCGACGTCCTCGATGGCCAGGGCCGCTTCCTCGGCGGCCTGATCCTGCCCGGCCTGGCGCTGATGCGCGACGCGCTGGCGCAGAACACCGCCGAGCTGCCAAAAGCCCGTGGCCGCTACCGCACCCTGGCAACGAACACGGATGACGCCATCGTCAGCGGCGCGCAGCACGCCACCCTGGGCGCCATCGAGCGCGTGCGGGCAAGCCAGGACGGCGGCCTTGCCTGCCTGCTATCGGGCGGCGCCGCCGTGGAACTCGTGCCGCACATGAAACGCCCCTACCGGGTGGTCGACAACCTGGTGCTGGAGGGTCTGGCGCGGTTTGGGCTCGCCCAGTAAAGCAACCGCTTCAATAATCCCGATTCGACAGCCGCGGCGGGGGCTTGTAGCCGAGCTCGGTGGCGCGCTTTTCGAAATGCGCCGCGTCGGCGACGCGCCCGTAGGAATTGTAGAGCTGGGCCAGATCCCAGCTGGCGCGGGCGTGGCCCAGCCCGGCGGCAAAGCGCAACCATTGCTCGTGGCGGTACAGGCTGGCGGAAACGCCGTGGCTGCCGGCGCCATAGGCCTGGGCGATCTCGAAAGCCGCGGCCGGGCTGCCGCGCGCGGCGCCCATCAGGTTGGCCGCCAGGGTGGGATCGCCGCGAGCGGTCTCGAAGTAATCGCCGCTGAACCCCACCTGGTACTGGAGGCTCTGCGCCCGCGCGGCGCCCACCGCGAGGCTGCGCGCCTCGTCGCCCTTGGCGCTGGCAGGGAAATCCCGCAGAAATGCCCGGCAAAGGGCGATGATCCGGCTAGGCCGCCGGGCTGCCTGGATCTCCTGCCAGCGCATCGCCTCCGCCGATTCCGCGGGACGCACCGGCTGCAACAGCCTGGCGGGTTCGTGAAAGGCGCCGGGCCGGCCATCGGTCAACATCGCGCCCGCGTCGGGCAACCACAGCAGCAGCATCGTGCCGAACAGGTTTGTCGAGACTGCCCGCAGTGACTGGCCATTCATCTGCCAGTTCCCTGTAGCCACCTTCCGTCAGCCTGGTCGTCTCGGCGCAAATCGGTCATGCTTCGCTCCATGGGTGCCGAAGTCTAGCGACGAATGCGGCGGCGCGGCGCCGGCGGGCACGGGTCGGCAGCGGAATTTCACGCGCAATGTGCGCTCTGTCACGCCCGGGGTGGGCGAAATGCAACATCATGCCCTGCCCGGCGAGAAAATCCGGCCGCAACCCCCACCACGCAATGGAAAATGGACGCGCCATGAGTACCGTGTACACCAAGTCACCCAAGGGGTCCCGCGAAGCGACCGGCAGAACGCACGAGCTTCCCGAGGATCTCCTTGCGCTGCTGAAATCCTGCAAGGGCCGTTTCACCATGGACGCCATCGCCGCACAGGCGGAGCCGGAAGCTCGCGCCAAAGTCGCCGCGGACATGGCGACGCTGATCGCCGAGGGTTACCTGCGCGAGGCCCCGGCCGCTTGGCCCGACGGCAGCCTGCCGCCGGACGACGAGGATGCGGAGGAGGCCGAGGAAGTCCAGGAAACCGGTGCCGGGGAGGCGGCCGCAAGTTCGGACAACAGCGGCGAGGCGGGCGTAGTGATCGCGGATGATGCGACCCCGGTGGTCGATGACGCTGCCGAAAGGCTGCGCGCCGAAGTCGCGCGCCGGCGCGGACAGCGTGACGAGAACACCAGCGAGCTGGTCAAGCAGATCGACGAAGCGGCACGCCTGAAGGCCGAGGAGAAGGCTGCCCGCGAAGCCGCCGAGCGCGCCCGGCGCGAAGCCGAGGAAGAAGCCCGGCGCCAGGCCGAGGAACAGGCGCGCCTGGCGGCGGCAGAACAGGCCCGCATTGCGGCGGCGGAAAAAGCCCTACGCCAGGCCGCCGAGCAGGCATGGCGCGAGGAAGAGGAAGCCCGGCTCCGCGCCGAGGAAGAACGCCAGCGCAAGGCGGCCGAGAAGAAGGCCCGCGAGGAAGCCAGGGAGAAGGCCCGCCTCGAGGAGGAAGAGCGCGACCGCCAGGCGATCCAGGAAAGGCTGCGCAAGCGCCGGGAAAAGCAGCGCAAGGTGATCCTGCCGACGGTGCTGGGCCTGCTGCTGCCGCCGCTGCTGGGCGCCGGCATCCTGCAGGTCTACAGCTTCGACGGGAAACGCGCTGAGTTCGAACAGGTCGCGAGCGACATTCTCGGCATGCCGGTGAAGGCGGGCAGCGCCCGGTTCTGGTTCGCGCCGGCGCCGCAATGGCGCATCGACGACGTGCGGATCGGCGCCGACGCCGGCACGGCACGCATCGCGCGCATCAGCCTCGGCAGTTCCGCGCTTGGAGTCTTCGGCGCGCCGCTGAAATTCGAGTCGATAGGCATCGATCAGCCGCAACTGCCGCCGGCGATGGCGCTGAAGGCCCTCGCCGGGGCGTCGGAGCACGGATCGCTCAAGGGCGGCGAGTTGCGGGTGACGGGCCTGGTGTTCGCCGCCGGCCAGAAGGACCTGCCGCCGCTGAGCCTCAAGGCCGCGTTCGCGGACGGGCGCCTGAGCGCTGTCAGCGCTCAGGGTGAAGATGCCGAAGCCGGCAGGATCGGCTTCGAACTCAAGCGCGCGGATGCCTGGCAATTGACCCTCAACGCGTCGCAGCTGCGCTGGCTGCTGGGTCCGGAGGTGCCGCTGGGCGAGATCACGGTCAGCGGCCGGCTGGCAAGCGAGGACCTGCAGGTAACCGAATTTGCGGCAGGCCTGCTGGCGGGCGAGATCAAGGGCGACGGCCGGCTCAGTTGGCAGGACGGCTGGCGGCTGAGCGCCAAGCTCAAGGCAAAAAGCATCGATGCCGCCAAGCTGGCGCGGGGGTGGTTTCGCGACGGTTACATCGGCGGCGAACTGCTGCTGGTTTCCCAGGCCGCCACGCCGAAGGAACTGCTGCCGCGCGCCAGCCTGAGCGGCAGTTTCACCATGGAACGCGGCGCGCTGGCGGGCGTGGACATGGACAAGGCGCTGCAGGACAGGGGCATGGGCGACGAGACCCGCTTCGAGTCCCTGGGCGGCAACCTGGCGGTGGAATCGCAGCGCATCGAGTTGTCGGCCCTGAACCTGGTCGCCGCCGATCTCAAGGCCAGCGGCGCGCTGAGCTTCGACGCCGCACGCAACGCCAGCGGTCGCCTGACGGTCGAGGCCAGGTCGGCCGGCCCGCGTCGCGGCCTGAACCTGAAAATCAGCGGCACCCTGGCCGCGCCGAATTACCAGCGCTGAGTTCCGCTGCCCGGGGCGGCGCCCTCGCGCTGCCCCTTGCCGGACAGGCGTACCTGGCAGAGAATGTCACGCTTCGCCGGAGTCCCACGCCATGCCCGCCCATTTTCTCGCGACGCTGCCGAATTTCCTCGCCTACTTCGCCACCGCGATTGCACTGCTGGCGGTCTTCGTCGCCATCTACCTGTACGTCACGCCCTACGAGGAAATCCGCCTGATCCGCGCCAACAACGCCGCGGCGGCGGTGACGCTTGCGGGCGCCGTGCTTGGCTTCGCCATGCCCATCGCCAACGTCATCGCCCACAGCGACACGCTGTACGACCTCGCGGTATGGGGCGTGATCGCCGGCCTGGTGCAGCTCGCGGCCTGGGGGGTGGCGCGCGTCGCGCTGCCGACGCTGAAGGAAGACATCGCCGCCAACCGCGTCGCGCCGGCCATCCTGGTCGCCGCGCTGTCGCTGACCGTCGGCCTGATCAATGCTGCCTGCATGACCTACTGAAGACAACAACACGCGAGGGAGAACCGCATGGCACTCATGGACTTCATCAAAAAACAGTTCATCGACATCATCCAGTGGACCGAGGATGACAGCGACACCATGGCCTGGCGCTTCCCCATGGCCGAGTTCGAGATCCAGTACGGCGCCAGCCTGACGGTGCGCGAATCGCAGATGGCGGTGTTCATCAACGAAGGGAAGGTGGCCGACGTCTTCGGCCCCGGCATGTACAAGCTGACGACGCAGACCCTGCCGGTGCTGACCTATCTCAAGAACTGGGACAAGCTGTTCGAGTCGCCCTTCAAGTCCGACGTCTACTTTTTCTCGACGCGGCAGAAGATCGACCGCAAATGGGGCACGCCCAACCCGGTAACGATCCGCGACAAGGATTTCGGCATGGTGCGGCTGCGCGCCTTCGGCATCTACGCCTTCCACCTGGTCGATCCGAAAGCCTTCCATACCACGCTGTCGGGCACGCTCGAGCGCTACAGCTCGGAACAGCTCGAAGGCCAGCTGCGCAACACCATCGTCGGCCACATCTCGGACATCTTCGGCGAGTCGGCGGTGCCCTTCATCGACATGGCCGGCAACCAGGAGGAATTCGGCCGCGCGCTCAAGGCGCGCATCGCGCCGATGTTCATGGAATACGGCCTCCAGCTCGACAGCCTCAACGTGCAGAACATCTCGCTGCCCGAGGAACTGCAGGCCATGCTCGACAAGCGCATCGGCGTGAACATCATGGGCGGCATGCAGGGCTACACCCAGTTCCAGACGGCGGAGGCCATACCGCTGGCGGCGCAGAACGAGGGCGGCCTGGCCGGCATCGGCGCCGGACTCGGCGTCGGCCTCGGACTGG